>SOKG01000044.1 GCA_004376205.1 Dehalococcoidia bacterium
CCATATTTCACCCCATCGTAGCGTGCAAGGTTGGCCATAGCTTCCGAGGGCGCGATGACGTAGTAGGCGGCTAGCGCATAGGGAGTGTGAGGCAGCGAGACCTCCCAATCCACCTCAGCCCCAAGCTCCTCCAGCTTGCCAATAGCCTCCCGCACGACCTGCTCCACACCGCTCTCCATGCCCTCGACGAAGTACTCTTTGGGCACTCCGATTCGCAGCCCCTGAAGTTCAGGAATAAGCGACTTTGTGTAATCGGGCACCGGTTGATCAACAGAGGTTGAATCCCGTGGGTCGTGACCGGCGATGGCATTCAGCACCAGTGCGCAATCGGTTACATCTCTGGTCACCGGCCCTATCTGGTCGAGGGAGCTGGCGAAGGCAACCAGGCCATATCTCGAAACCCGCCCATAGGTGGGCTTGAGCCCGACGACATTGCAAAAGCCAGCAGGCTGGCGGATGCTGCCCCCAGTATCTGAGCCCAGAGCGTAGATCACCTCCCCGACGGCTACCGCTGTTGTCGGCCCCCCACTGCTGCCACCGGGTACACGCTCCAAATCCCAGGGGTTATGGGTAGGGTAGAAGGCGGAGTGCTCGTTAGATGAGCCCATAGCAAACTCATCCATATTTCCCTTGCCCACCATCACCATATCCAGGGCATTCAACTTCTCCACCACAGCGGCATCATAAGGAGGAACGAAGTTCTCCAGCATCTTCGAAGAGCAGGTAGTGGTTGTCCCTTTGGTACACATGTTGTCCTTGATCATCACAGGGATCCCGGTCAGCGGGGAAAACTCACCGGCTTTGATGCGCTCGTCAGCCTCCCGGGCCTGGGCAAGAGCTAGCTCCCCAGTAATGGTGACGAAAGAGCATAGCTTATCCTCGACCGCATCAACTCGCTCGAGCGCTGCTTTTGTAAGCT
This sequence comes from Dehalococcoidia bacterium, assembly GCA_004376205.1. Classification (GTDB taxonomy): domain Bacteria; phylum Chloroflexota; class Dehalococcoidia; order SZUA-161; family SZUA-161; genus SOKG01. Next base: position 920 of record SOKG01000044.1, read on the forward strand.
CCAGTGACGAGACTTCGCCCTTTTTCAATAGCTGGTGTGCTTCGTGAATCGTAAGGTCGTATTTCGGCATTATCCTCTTCCTTTTGCAATGCCCAGGTATTCACTATACTCCACCAGGTGAGCCAGCGCTTTGGCCGCTCTCTCCGGAGTAAGGTAAGGGATAACATGGTTCCGTTCCATCTTCTCGTAGACTTTCCCCTTTCTCATGTTGGGGATGCCCATGTGGGCGACAATTACCGGCTTCTGATACCTTTTCATCAGCTCCATCAACTTGTCCATATCCCTCTGCTCACTATCTTCTGAGGCCTCTAGCCATCGATCCACCGCATCACCCACGGAAGGAGGCAAATTGACCCACCGGGCATAGCTAGCAGCCACCCCAGCGGCACCGATTATCAGGGCGGCATCTATATTCTCATCCTCTATCAGCGCCCAAAGGCAGGGATAGCTGAAAATGTCTCCCCCGGTTTCAACCGGGTTTCCGTGGGACCATCTTCGTGAAAGAATGGAATTCAGTTTCTCCATCGTGGCTGGCGATAGCGGGGGCAGTTCCAGACCTTGCCTCATCAGGACATCCGCGGCCATTACCGCCATGCCACCACCCGTCGATAGCACCCCTACCCTTCTTCCCCGGGGAAGGGGCTGACCCAGCAAGACCAGAGCGACATCGATCAGCTCACTAATCTCCTCCACCCTGATCACCCCGGATTGCTTGAATGCTGCCTCGCAGACCACATCCGACCCCGCTAAGGCCGCAGTGTGCGACCGCGCTGCCCTGGCGCCAGCCTCCGTTCGCCCTGCCTTCGTAATGACAATAGGCTTCTTCTTGGTAATCTCTTTTGCCAGTTCGAAAAAGCGCCTGCCTTCCCTGAGACCCTCGATATAGCCCAGGATAACCTCCGTTTCATCATCCTGAGCCAGATACTCCAGATAGTCCTCAAAGTGTAGATCGGCCTCGTTCCCACTGCTGACATACTTGCTGAATCCCAGGCCCATCTCACATGCTAAGTAGACAATTGTCTGGCTCGTGTTTCCACTCTGAGTGATGAGTGCCAAAGAGCCCTTTTTCACCGGCGGCAAATAGGGTACAGTGAAAAAGTCGGAGGAGCTGTCGAAGTGCCCCATACAGTTTGGCCCCACGAAGCGTATCCCGCCTCGCCTGGCGATTTCCACCACTTCCTGCTCGATTCTCGCCCCCTCGTCTCCGATCTCAGCAAGACCCCCAGAGATGATAACGGCAGCCTTGACTCCCTTTCGGACGCAGTCCTCCATAGCCGCAGGAACGTCTTGAAACGGGACCGCTATGACGGCGAAATCTACAGGCCCGGGCACCTCCCTCATGCTCTGATAAGCCTTCAACCCTTGCACTTCGGGTTCATTCCTGTTAATGGCGTAGATCTCCCTCCCCCCCTTGGCTAGCAGGAGGCTGAGGATGTGAAAACCCCATTTGCCCAGGCTATTGGATGCCCCGATCACCGCCACCGATTGAGGATTGAATAGGTAATCTAGCTGCTGTTTAAGGTTCATGACCACGCTCAGGCTTACGGGGAAATTACTCCAGGACCGCCCTGACCCGAAAGCAGCCATCCTCTTCCTGAGGGGCGTTGGCCAGGATCTCACCGGGAGCAAAGGACGGCGCTACATCGTCATCCCGAATCACGTTATTCAAGGCAACAGGGTGTGAGGTAGGGGGAACCCCTGTGGTATCCACCCGCTGCAGTATCTCGAAGTTCTCCAATATGTTGGAAAGCTGCTCGCTGAATTTCTCCAGGTCAGCCTCATCAACACCCAATCGGGCAAGAAGGGCGATGTGCTTTACTTCCTCTCTGCTTAATTTCAACCTGACACCTCAAAAGCGAATCGTCTGTGGATACATAGAGGCATTATATCATCCGCTTCGAACATGGGCAACGGTTTGCCTCGGTGATATCTGCGAACTATAATAACCAAAGAAGGAAAACAGGTGAGTCAGCGAGCCATTTCAGGAATTGCGTGTCTAGTAGTCATCGTAGTCAGCCTTGTGCTCCTATCCTCCTGTGTCACTCCTTCAGCTATACTCACCGTCGCAGAAGTGGAGGGCGAAATATACAGGCAGGTCAACGAGGAGAGGCAAAAGGTGGGGCTTACGGACCTCGACAGAGACCCCGCTTTGGATGAACTGGCGAGGCAGTACTCAGCAAGCGAGTTCTCGAAGGCTGTGGAGCAGTCCAGCGAACTTGTCTATTTGCTGTGCAATTCCTGGCGGGTTACCTACAGCGGTGGGGCACCCAAGGTCCATGAGGAGACCGCCAGAGAGCAAGTAGACTACTGCCTTGAGAACAACGATCTCAGACAAGCGATGCTGAGGAGCGATGCGAGGGCAACCGGCCTGGGAGTAGCCATCGTGGGGGACACGGTTTACTACGCCCAGGTCTTCGATGTCCTGAACGTTGCAGATGAACATGGCGACCCTGTAAGACTCTATGAGAACGCTCAATCAAGAGACCCTTCATGGGAGCAACTCAGGGGGTTCGTTCTCAACGATGACACAGATGAACAGCCCTATATACTAAACTCGTTCGTGTGTACCAGCTTCGCTACCATGCTGCATGATAGCGCGGAAGCGGCAGGAATCAGAGCCGCGTACGTGAGCGTTGATTTCGGGGACGGCCCCGGACATGCACTGAACGCCTTCAATACAACAGACCAGGGGCTGGTTTACATAGATTCTACCGGACAGGGGCTCAACACTGCGACATCCGGGATGACACTCGACGGCCAGGACACTACTATGGACTACGACAAGGTAGCTTACGTTGCTATAGGAAATGAGTACGGTCTCATATCCCTGGATAGAGCCTCTGCCTTTGACTACGAGTTCTACGAACAGTGGAGGCAACAATGGGAAGATTATAAGGCAAAAGCGCGCATATACGAGCAGACAAGCGACCCCGCAGAACTAAGGACTCTGAGAGAGGAATTAGAAGCACAAGCGAGTATTCTGGGGAAATACCGTTGGGATCCAATGGGTACTGTTACCAACTTCTATGTACATTGGTGATCCCGGCAGTGGACCTAACGAATCGGGGAAGAATATGAAGTCAAATATAGGGTTGGGACGAGGTTAGCGTGATGAGGCAAGCGATGAGAACGGGGGTGGCCTACCTTCCTCTCCACGGCGGCAAGGCGCCCCGATGGCTTTTCGACCGGATGACAAAGCTGTCTCGGGAGATCTCAATAGCCATTGTAGCCGAGTTCGGCCCCGAAGAGATGCTGCGGAGGCTGTCGGACCCCTACTGGTTCCAGGGCCTGGGCTGCGTCCTGGGTTTCGACTGGCATTCCAGCGGCGTCACCACCACAGTGTGCGGCGCTCTAAAGGAGGGGACGAAAGGGCTGGAGGATGAGCTGGGCCTCTACATAGCTGGGGGCAAGGGAAAGACCTCGAGGCAGACCCCCGCACAGATCACCCGATATTCTGAGATCATCTCCAGGGACCCTGCGCCTCTGGTCTACGCCAGCAGGATGTCGGCTAAGGTGGACTCGTGCGCAGTTCAGGATGGCTATCAGCTCTATCACCATACTTTCTTATTCACCGCCAAAGGCGACTGGGCGGTGGTCCAGCAGGGAATGAACGAGAAGAACCGCTACGCTCGCAGATATCACTGGCTCGGTGAGGGTGTAGAGGACTTTGTTTGCGAACCTCACGCCGCTATCTGCTCACAGGGGTTTGGCAGCGCGCTGAACATGGTGGCCGCTGAAAGCGAGGGGGCACGTACTGTGGCAACCCAGGTTGCCAGCGAAGAGAGCCCCGAGGACCTGGTCAAAGAACTAAACAAATTGAAATCGCTTGACCTACCCTCACGCCACTGCCTCAGCCTGCAAGACCTCCACCCCGACCGCCTGGAGAAGATATTCTTGCACACCTATGAGCGCAAGCCGGAGTGCTTCGAGAGCCTGGTGGGAATGCAGGGAGTGGGGCCCAAGACCGTCCGTGCCCTCAGCCTCATCTCCGAGCTGGTCTGGGGAGTTGCCCCTAGCTTCCAAGACCCTGCCCGCTACAGCTTCGCCCACTGTGGCAAGGACGGGATTCCCTACCCCGTGGACCGAAAGACCTACGACAAGAGCGTGGATATCCTGGCCCGCGCGGTGCGAAAGGCCAAGCTGGGCAATAGGGAGGAGATGGAGGCTCTGAGGCGTCTCCATAGGGTCTTTCCCTAACATGAGTAAGATACTTTTCATAGATTACGATGGCACTCTCCACGACACCGATGCCAAATATGGGGCTAAACTCGACGGAATGCTGGGCGTGACCGGCGAGCAGATCATGAAGGCCTATCTAGCGGTGCACAGGGAGATAGTGCACCAACGATATCCCGAAAAGCATGACGATTTCTTCTTCCACCAAAAACTGATCTGCGAGCATCTCAAGAAGCCTTACCACGAAAGCGAGGCCCGCAGCGTAGCTAGAGGGCTCCAGGAAGCGCAGGAGGAGTGCTGGACCGATCCCTCCTTTTTCCCCGACAGCCTGCACTTCCTGGAGAAGGCAAAGCAAAGGCATATCCTCTGCCTGGCAACCGGGGACAATGCGTCGGAAAAAGCCGACGCTCTGGAGAAGGCTGCGGGCAGGAGCTATTTCAACTACGCCTTTGACCACAACCACCTGGGACTAAAAGGCAGCAGTGCCTATTTCCAGAATGCACTTATGTCAACTAATTCCCGCCCCGAGGATGCCGTGGCCATTGGCGATAGCCTGGAACACGATATAGCCGCGGCCAAAGAGGCCGGAATGGGGACGGTGTGGCTCAACCGAAAGGGCCTCTCTCCACCAATAGCCAACTCTCCCCTGCCCGACTATCAGGCTAAGGACCTGTTTGAGGTTTTGGACTATTTAGAAGGTTGTTAGTACCAAGTGTCATTGCTTCGCTGTGCTCGCAATGACATGTAGAGGTTACGCTTGAACCGCAGTTAAGCACCAAATCCGAAACACAATCAGCAAGCGTAGCGTTGCCACTCCTGTGGCAACGAATTCTTCGTCGTGACAGGAGTCACGACGCTACTTGAGGGCACTATGTTATCTGATTGCTGAATGCTATTAGCTGTATGCTCAAATTTGAATTTGTTTAGAGTTTAGACTTCGTCGTGAGCTCAGTCGAACGAGACTAGTATTCGGAATTTCCCCACATATTAGGAGGCAAGAAAATGGAAATCACACCTTCAGGCTTCTACGAGATTCTGTCGCCGAGATGCGCCGTACTTATCTCGACAGTGGACAGGAAGGGGAAGGCCAACGCTGCTCCTTTCAGCTTCGTGACCCCGGTCTCGTCCAACCCGCCGTTGCTTCTCTTCGCTGCTACCCCCGCGAGGCACACCCTGGCAAATGCTAGAGAAACAGGCGACTTTGTGCTTAACATCGTGCCCGAAGCGCTTCTGGACAAGCTTTGGGTTTGCTCCAAAGCATTCCCCAAAGGTGTCAGCGAAATCGAAGAGGCCGGTCTAACCGAAAGGAAGTCGAAGCAGGTCAAATCGCCCTCCATTGAAGAGTGCGTCGGCTGGATTGAGTGCCAGCTTGAGTTCGAAAAAGAGGCCGGCGACCACATACTGGTCGTCGGTAAGGTAGTGCATGCTGAATGCAAGGATGAATTCATGGAGCAAGGAAAATTCGACGTCTCCAGAGCAAAGCCGGTGATGCACATCAGGGGCAAGAGATTCGTCGCTGCCGAACGTGTTATTCAAGCCAGAGGGGACTAAGAGACCACTGCTCAGGAAAGGGGCACCCATATTCCGTCGAAAGGTTCCCCTCAACCCTCGCCCTCAGCTCGTTACCAAAGAGCACAATTCGTTGCGGTAGACCAGGCAACCTGCTACAATGGCGCTTGGTTGTCACATTCGAGAAGGAGGCCCTATGGACTACGAGCACCTCATCTATGCCAAGGAAGAGGGCATCGCCACAATAACGATCAACCGACCACAAAAGCTAAATGCCTTTACCTCTGCGATGTACCAGGGGTTGTCCGAGATAATCGATGATGTGGCGCGGGACGATGGGGTGAGGGTATTGGTGATCACGGGGACAGGCCGCGCTTTTTGCGTCGGCGCCGACGTCAAGGGCTTAGAGCAAGGTCTCCCGAAGCGGCCGCAGCCATATGCTCAGCCGAAACCGTCGGCGGATGCGGTCAGCAAGATTCTGACCGTCCCCCTGCAGAGAATGGATAAGCCGGTTATCGCTGCTATCAACGGGATAGCTGCTGGCGGCGGGCTCGACACCGCCTGCGCCTGCGACATCCGGATAGCCTCGGAGAGGGCAACATTCTCCTCTGTCTTTGTCCGCAGGGGACTGCTGCCTACGATGGGTGGAACCTACTTCCTACCCAGACTGATAGGGATAGACAAGGCCTGTGAACTGATCTGGACCGGTGACCTTATCGACGCCTGGGAAGCGGAGAGGATAGGCCTTGTCACCAGGGTTGTGCCTCATGAAGAGCTTAAGGCTGCCACCGAGGAATTGACCACCAAACTGATCAAAGGGCCCCCTCTTGCTATCGCCAGGGCCAAGAAAGTGATTTACGATGGTCTGAACATGGACCTGGAGTCCGCCTTAAGAGATATCATGCGAGAATACACAGCGCTGAGCCAGACCGAGGACCACCGCGAGGCGCTCCGTGCGTTTCTGGAAAAGAGAGAGCCGGTATTCAAGGGGAGATGACGCGGATACGTCGCCATATTCTCATTTTTCGCGGGGACATTTGGCGCCAGGGATTGATAGCCAATGAGAGTTGGGGAGCAACCTGACAGTCTTGTGGGCGAAAGATTCATAAAAGTAGACCTTCACATACATACCCCACAGTCAAAATGCTACAGCGACCCCTTGACCACCCCAGACCAGGTGGTGGATGCAGCGCTTGATGCGGGGCTGGAGGCGATTGCCATTACCGACCACAACACCGTACACGGCCTCGACAGAGTCAGGGAGCTGGGGCAGGAGAAGGGGCTGGCGGTGTTCCCCGGGATCGAGTTGTCGACAAGGGGTGGCCATGTTCTCGCGCTGTTTGATCGGGAAACCCCTACCCCCCGGTTAGTTGATTTCCTCGATTACATTGGGGTCAGCGCAGCGGCAAAAGGGGATGGTTCCGTCACCATAAGCGACTGGATCGAGGACGTCTTTGGGAAGATAGACGAGTGGGGAGGAATCGCCATCGCTGCCCACATTGAGAGGTGGCCTACGGGTTTCCTGCAGACCAGCGAGCGCCGTCGGGTTAAGATGAGGATCCACAGCAGCCAATATCTCACAGCCCTGGAGATCACGCAGCCTCAGAACAAAGGGCTCTGGAACAAAGGGCAAGTGCGTGATTACCCCAAGAAATACGCCTGCATCCAGGGCTCGGACGCTCATGCCCTGGACGAGATCGGCAGGCGAGCTACATACCTGAGAATTCCCAGCCTGGACCTGAAAGGGCTACGACTGGCCTTCAACGACTACGAGAGCAAGATAAGGTTCCCCGAATGGCATTGATTGACCTGGAGGCCGCGGAGGCTTGACAGCCAGCGAGCAGTGGTTTTAAATAGCCACAACAGTTGATATGGGAGATTCGAACCTTTTGCGCAGGAGAAACATGAGGACACTACTGATTAATCCACCATACGCCTTCTCAGAAATCCCGATCATGCCAATGAGCATCGCCTACATCGCTGGAGTATTGGAACACAATGGGAATGAAGTGCAAATCCTGGATCTCTTGGTCTCCAAGTATTCGAAGGAAAAGATAAAGCGCAGACTTGAAGAGTATCAGCCAGATATAGTCGGCGTGACTTCGGTGACGATGAACTATCCTGTCGCCTCGGACATCCTCAATTATTGCAAGATTGTGAGCGAGGATATCATCACCGTTATCGGCGGCCCACATGTCACCTTCTGCCCTGTGGAGACGCTCAACGAGGCCCCCTGGATAGACATTGTGGTAAGAGGGGAGGGAGAGCAGACCATGCTGGATATCGTGAGCGGCGAGAAGCTCGACGATATAGATGGGATTGCCTTCAGGGCAGATGGCATAAGACTGACCAGCGAGCGCTCTTTGATACAAGACCTGGATGAGCTCCCGCTGCCGGCAAGACACCTCTTTCCTCTGTCGCGATACCACGCCCTTGACGTGCACGCTAGCGTTATTGCCGGCAGAGGCTGCCCCTTCAACTGTATTTTCTGCGTTGGCTCAAAGATGGGGGGCAGGAGAGCCAGGTACCGCAATCCGAAGCTCGTCGTCGACGAGATAGAGCAGGCTTTAGCTTATGGCTTCAGGGAAGTGAACTTTGAGGACGACCTGCTGACGCTCAACCATAAGCACGTGTATGCCATTTGCGATGAGATAATCGCCAGGGGCCTGAAGTTCAACTGGAGTGTTTTCTCCAGAGCGGACACTGTCAATCTGGAGCTATTGCGTCGGATGAAAGAGGCGGGATGCACCTGGATGCTCTACGGGGTTGAAAGTGGAAATCAGCAGATCTTGAATACGGTTAAGAAAAAGATCACTTTGGAGAAGATCAGGGAGGGCGTTAGATTGGGGAAGGAGGCTGGCATCAATGTCCTGGCATCCTTCATTATCGGGCTGCCAGGAGAGACCAAGGAAACACTGAAGGAAACCGACCGGTTCGCTCAAGAGCTCGAGGCTTCTTATGGATTCAACGTGCTGTCTCCTTTCCCCGGAACCGAAGTGCGCGAGAAAGCCGAAGAATACGGAATTGAAATACTGACAAATGACTGGTCGAAGTATGATGCCAACAGGGCAGTGACACGGACAGAAGGCGCCGGCCCAAAGGAGATAAACGAGATCCTCCACCAATACTATAAACGAATCAAGCTCCTCTTCTCAGAGATAGAGAAGGCAGACAAAGCAGACCTCATACAAGCGATGAAACCGAGGAAAGACAGCACATTAGCGTGGGCTCTCCTCCAGGGCGATGTAATTGAAAACCTGGGGGGCGTAGAGACAATGGGGGACCCGATAGAAAGCCTGGCAAGCAGGATAGCGGAAATTGTGCCCTATCCCCACCATCAAGTCAGTGAGAGCATTAAAAGGTGGGTTGAGGAAGGGCTTTTGAAATACAACCTGAAGGGCGAGCATCTGGTCTGGAGATGGAGCTAATAGGGAATCATTCGGTTCTATTGTTGGCTGGAGCGCTTTTGGTCCGTTGCATCGGGATCCCTCTCCGGCTCACAGTGGACTACTATATTGATAGGCCGCTGCACCGTTTGCATGATAGCGCTTTCAACGGTGCTGCAGATTCGATGTCCTTCAGCCACGGAAAGCCTTGAGTCGACAAGCAGGTGGACGTCCATGAAAACCTCTCTTCCCACCAGGCGAGTGCGCAGACGATGCCAACCCTTGACCCCAGGTACACCCTGAATGGCCTCGGCAATCGACCTCTGCTCTTCGCCGGAAATTGAACCCTCGGTGAGCTCGACAAAGACCTTCGAAAGTGCATTGAGTCCAACGATACTGACCATCACGCCCACCACTATAGCCGCTGACTGATCGCCATAGCCCCAGCCTAGCAGTCCGGCGACTGCTCCAAATAGCACAGCCACCGATGAAAGAGCATCGGTGCGATGGTGCCAGGCGTTGACATGCAACGCAGAGCTGCCAACCCGCCGGGCAACTCGTTGCGTGACCCGATAAATCCACTCCTTTGACAAGATCGACACCGCGGCAACGACAACGACGGCATAGCCGGGAATGTTGATCTCACCTCGGTAGAGGGAAAACCCAGACTTCCAGGCGATAAAGACGCCAGCTCCAACAAGCATCGCTCCAATGAGGGAAGTGGCAATTGTCTCAAATCTTCCGTGTCCGTAGGCATGATCTTCGTCAGCAGGCCGCGATGAGAGCCGAATACCCAGAATAACAACGATATCAGTGAACAAATCGGAGATAGAATGCACCGCATCCGCGACAAGCGCAGCCGAACCAACAACTATGCCAACAGCCAGCTTCAGCCCCACGAGGAATAAGTTGAGGCATAATCCCCATATGGTAACTCGGATTATCTGGCTAACCTGATTCATCTCCGCCTCAAATCATCCTTTCCCGACTATTTATAGTTTATGGCTTCACGGCAACAGTTGCAATGCCTATTCCCGAGTCGCCGCAGAACAGTTCTCCCAACCTCAGCGAGCTGCCCATCGATATCATTGGCCGGATGAGGTCTATTTCGCACTGATGGTTCTTTGAGCAATCACAGACGGGAAAATGGTACTGCAACTCCTAGAAGAAAAGCTGAGTACGTTGGTTATGGCTTACCGTTGGTGGGAACGTTGGTTTATCGCAGACGGAACGAACGCAGGGAGCGCACACAACCAATTCAAGGGCGCACGCGGATAATCCACACTTATCTGCCACTAGTAGTCTTGTGCCACCCAATAGCCCTCAAAAATGACCGAAATGACTATGGTGCAACTACTGACACTTATGCTAATGTTTTATTCAAGATAGCGGGATAACCAATACCCAGCCAGGGGAGCCAAGACGTATGTATTTGCAGGTAGATATTTACCAATGTGATAGTAAACACATCCACGTGGTTTTACGAGGACGGGTTCAAGGCGAAGCTGTCTTTGGCGATTTTGATGCATTCGCTAGTTTTATTGATGCCTGCCAGCAGTTTATCAACACACACATCTTTATACCCAAAGCTTTCCTAGATGCTTTTAACGATGAAGGCAATCCTTAGAGAACTTCA
>SOKG01000060.1 GCA_004376205.1 Dehalococcoidia bacterium
CTAATTATCTAGCTGTCTGACCGAGATTATCCACATCGGGTTCAAGAGAAATACAGCGGTTTCTGTCAAATCTGGTCGAAACTTGACGGCGTCATCCGACACATCCTCGATTACACCGTTATTCGTAGCCTCAAAGGTGCAAATCCTCACTCGCTGACCAACCATGTTCTTAAGGGCGTCTACGAACATTGTTACCTCCTTTCCCATCAGGCATTCGCTCTGAGAAGCAGTATGCCGTTCATGCCTTGCGGGCAACCGTGGCTAGGATGGGCACCCGCTTCTTGTGTTACTATACCAATCGCAGTAGAATATCGCAATAGGCATGGGCTTTGCTCGGTACGAGCTGGCTGCTGACAAGGGGGTAGAAGGTGGAAACGCCAGGGACAACTCGTTCTAGGGTCGAGCGGATGAAGGAGAAGCTGCTTTCCTCGCCTTATGAGGTCTGTATCGAGAGAGCGCGCCTGTACACGAAAAGCTATCAGGAAACGGAGGGACAGCCATCAGCTATAAGGGCGGCAAAGGCCTTGGCTAAGACGCTTGCTCAGATGACTATCCACATCGACGAAGAGGAGCTCATTGTCGGCAATAGAACAAGCAAGCACCTGGCTGGAGTAATCCCTGTAGAGCGTGGTGATATTAATGCTGTCCTCGAGATGGAAATGGACACGATGTCAGACAGGAAACGTCCCTTTATGATAAGCGAGGACGATAGGAGGGCCTTGAGGGAGGAAATCCTGCCATGCTGGAAGGGGAAAACGGTCCGAGACAAGAAGGCCTCCCTATGGGCTGAAAGGGGCTTAATGAAAGTAAAGGTCCTCGGCGAAATCGATAGAAATTGCCCAAACCTTGCCACGGACATTTTTGACGTCCAGGGGCATCTGGTGTTGGGACATGGGAACGTGATGCGTCAGGGTTTCAACGGAATCAAGGAGAGGGCAAAGGAGCACCTGGAGAAACTGCAAGCAGACAATCCTGACGAGAGAAAGAAGGCCGACTTCCTCCAGGCGGTGATCATCTGCTCCGCGGGCGCCATTGCCTTCGCTCGCAGGTTTGCTGAAGAGGCAGTGAAACTGGCGGGGGAGGAAACAAACCCAAGGAGAAGGGACGAGCTGCTAAGGATAGCGGAGAGTTGTCGCTGGACTCCCGCCAACCCCCCCAGGACATTCTACGAGGCCATGCAGTGCCTGTGGTTTACTCAGGTGATCGCCCAAATCAGCTATGGCATGGCCGGGACGTTCGCCCTCGGAAGGATTGATCAATACCTCTATCCATTCTACAAGAGAGATGTTGAGGAGGGGATAATCACCAGAGAAGAGGCCCAGGAGCTTATTGAGGAGCTGGAACTCAAGCTGACATCAAACATACTGTTGCTGCCTGAAATCGGGCTCGAGGTTTCAAGCACACTAGGCACAAGCCCACAGCCAATAACCATAGGCGGCCAGACCCGGGATGGTGAGGATGCCACCAACGAATTGTCCTACATGATCTTGGAAGCATCCGAGAGACTGAAGGCCGTCATCAACAACCTGGCGATAAGGATTCATAGCAAGACCGCTGAGGATTTCCTGCTGAGGGCATGCCGGGTCTATAGGTCAACTTCAGGGCAGGCATTCTACAACGATGAACTAATCATCCCAGCCCTGCTCAGCGACGGATACAGCTTGGAAGACGCTAGGGATTACGCCATCGTTGGCTGCGTTGAGCCTACGGGCTCTGGGGACACCTTTGCCTGTACCGGCGGCAACGACCTTAAGCTCGGAGGGGTCTTGGAGATGGTGCTCACCAATGGCGACTATCGCCTCCTGGGCGGTCAGGGGCTGCGCACAGGAGACCCATCAAGCTTCAAGACCTTCGATGAGGTAATGGATGCCTTCCGCAAGCAGCTGGAGCATAATGTGAACCTGGCAGTCGATGCGGTGAACGTAAAGGATGTCATCTACCAAGCGGAATTCCCCGCACCGTTCGTCTCAGCCACTCTGATGGGCTGTGTTGAAAGTGGCAGGGACGCAACGGATGGTGGAGCGCGCTACAATTTTGGCTCAATCACAGCAAGGGGGTTGGGCACTACTGCAGACTCGCTGGCAGCAATCAAGAAACTTGTCTTTGATGACCGAGTGCTCACTATGTCGGAGCTGGTTGAGCTGCTGGAAACGAACTTCGAAGGAAAAGACGACGTGCGACATCTACTAATCAACCGAGCTCCCAAGTACGGAAACGATGACGACTATGTAGACCTCTTGGCGAAGGAGATTGCCAAGCTCTTCTGTCAGGAGGTGACCAAGCACCAGAGCATCAGGGGAGGGCACTTCAGACCATCGTTCTACTCCTATGGAACCCATGTCCTCGATGGTCAGTTCCTGGGTGCCACCCCCGATGGGAGAATGGCGGGAGAAGCTATATCAAACGGGATATCGCCGGTCAATGCCCGGGAGAGTAAAGGTCCAACGGCGGTGCTCAAGTCGGCAGCCAAACTGGAGCACAGGCTGATATCCAACGGGAGTTCCTTGAATCTCAGACTCCTTCCCTGCCTAGTTCAGGATGAGGGCGCGCTGAGAAAGGTTGCGTCGTTGGTCAAAACCTATTTCCTTTTAGGAGGCATGCACCTGCAGTTCAACGTGGTCTCCCGCCAAACGCTGGAAGATGCCCAAAAGCACCCGCAAAACTATACCGATTTGGTGGTCAGAGTCTCCGGGTACAGTGCCTTCTTCACAGACTTGGGCAAGTCTATTCAGGATGATATTATCGCGAGAACAGAGTTCGGCCACGGGGAGTAAGCTCAACCAGGCGGATTGCTTTCACCTCATCTACCCGGGCTTTCCCATTTGAACTCCGACAGTACAACGAGGAGTTCATACAGAGGGTGGTCTCAAAGGACCCGGAAATCCAGTAGTTTATCAATTCAATCTGGGAGAGGAAAGTCAACCAGATGATGATTGATTTCTTTGAAGAGGGCAAGAGGCAGGGCTACGTCAATCCGGAGCTATCCCAGGAAACCATCCTTCTATATACTGAGATATTCCGCCGGGGCATAATGGCTCACCCCGGTCTGTTTGCGGCACCGGAGTACAACGTGAGGTTGATTCGGGAGCTATCATATCTCTATGGGGTGATGGGGAGAACAGACAGGGATGGTGGATATCAAAGGATGCAGGAAAGGAGTTAACGTGGCCACGGAAGCGATAGTTGATGAGGAACTAACTTAC
>SOKG01000189.1 GCA_004376205.1 Dehalococcoidia bacterium
CCGATCCCTTGAGTTTGGATGCTCTGGGGCTGGAGCTTCTGGCAAAAGTTGAGCCGAGGCTGAGGCGCAAGCGCCTCGATGACATTTTGCATCTCAGACACGCAGCCGAACTGGCAGTCGGAGACCCGGAATATAAGATCGTCGAATGGTGAGTTGAAGGATAGTCTGTGTCCCAAAAACAGACCTAAGCCTATCACCTATAGACTATCGAGGTACCCCTGAATATACCTTTCTACCGCTGCTGCCGGCTGGTAGATTCCAAAGTGACCCTCACACAGTATGTCTGCCTTTAGCTCGAGGAGTTTCTGCAGCGACAGCTTAGCTTGTGCCGGGTCTGCTCCCCATTCGGAATAATAGGGGCCGTGAATGTCCTGCCCGAACAATACCCTCTTATTGTCCGTGTCCAGATACGCGGCAATACTCCCCGCCGTATGACCTGGAATATGAATCACTTTGAGGTCGTGTCTTTCGAACTGGAGGGTCTCCTCAGAGCCTTGGATTCTCAGGTCGACATGGCAGGGGGTGTACTCCACACCGTAGGCCTCGGCCGCCACACCCCTCCCCTCCTCTATGGCTCCAGCGTCAAGCTCGTGAGCTATGACCTGAACGCCGAATTCCTTCTGAAAACGGCGGAGCGAGCCGATGTGGTCGATATGGGCATGGGTTACCAGGACGGCCTTGAGTCTCTTCGGCTCGAAGCCAAGCCTTTCTATGTTGGAAACAAGCTTATCGAAGCTCCTACCAGCGCCCGAATCGATAAGCACCAGGTCGCCGGCATCAAGCAGGTAGACGCAGCAATCGGAGGGATGGGAGAGCTCGCTATCACCGACTACATAGACGTCTTTGCAAACCTCATATGGCTCTGTCACGAGTTTCCACCATTTACTCAGCGAAATACTGCATGGTGGCATCGGGGACTACGGCCACCCTTGCGCTTTCGCCGTGGGTTTCGGTGAGCCTTTCCAGCACCTCGGGCCATGTCTTCGCCCAGACGATGGACTCAGGGGTTGCCACCCAACTGCTGCCTGCTATGTCGATATAAGGCGAAAACATAATGAGCCTGGTTATGTTTGGGGGCAGTGAGGTTCGGGGAAACCAGAACCTGCCGCCTGTCTTCCTTCCAAACGCTCCCGCGAGATAGTGGGTCACCTGGCCCTCGGGCGCATTGGCGATAAGCACCAGATCCCCCGCGCCTCCCTGGAGCAGCCGCGAACTCAAAGGAAGGGCGAGAAATGCCTCGCTGGCCTTAGCATAGGTATTCATGACAGCGATATCCTGGCCCTCAACGGGCTGGGTCGCGTAGACCTCCTGGGCAAGCTTGACGCCTTCGATATGGGCGCTGGTGGGATCACCGACGAAGAGAGCTGTCGTCTCGCCCCGGCCATTTATGACGGCGTCTATCTTGATGGCCAGCCCGGCCATTTGTGCTGCCTCAGCGGTGTCAAGGCGCAGCTCATTCTCTTCGAACTTGCCAATCCATGTCCCGATGTCCTCGCCCCTTGCCATGGCCTCCGCTGTCAAGGTGCCGTGGTTGTAAGCGATGCTGTCCATGGAGGCCACCCCGGGCAGGATGATCTTCCCCCCGCCATTGAACCCTGTCAGGGGATGAGGAAGTATGGAGCCGATGCCGATCTTGAGGTCGCAAGCCATGAACTCACTGTTGATCTCCAGACGGGTCCCCCTGCTGGTATTGCCCACGAAGGTACAATTCTCGTATGGATTATGGTTGTAGACTGGAAATCTGCCGAGCACCGCCTCGCCTAGCTTCTTGGCGAAGTCCACGCGGGTAAGCGCTCCATGGGCACCAAGGGCGGCAATGAATCTTATGCTGTCATCTTTAACTCCAGCGGCCCCCAGTTCCTCCAGAAGGTAGGGGACGATTTCGGCGACCCTGGTAGGCCTCGACATGTCGTCGAACAGGATCACTACCTCACTTTTGCCCCGGGCAAGGTCTCGTATTGGCTTCGTGCCTATGGGATTGGCGAAGGCCTCTCGGAATCCTTGTTCGCTCAGCGGCGGCCTGTTGTGGCCTCTCATGTAGCAGGTTGTCACATCCCAGGAGGCGGGAAACTGAAGTTCAAGCTCGTTGTTGTCATACCAGGCCTGCTGCGGCAGATGAACCGTGTTAGACTTCATCTCTGTTCACCCTCACCTAGCCTCTCCCATCGAGGGAGAGGAACAACGTTACACCTTCATCAAGGGCTAGCCTCTTGTCATCGCCTCCGCGCCTTTCCTGAAGGCGTGGAGGTTCAATTCGACATCCTTCGGGGCCAGTATCTCCTTCATCGCCTCCTCAAAGGATGCTATTGCCAGGGGCACCATTCCTGAGGCGGCTAAGGCGCCCATCATGAGCACGTTGGCAGGCAGGGGTGTTTCCCCGTCCTCGGTTACCCTGACCACCTCAACCCGATCCACCAGCTCCTCCAGCTTCCCCAAGACCTCTTCCACGGGTGGATACTTGGCCTGCCCGGAGAGGACCCAGATGGGATAGATGGGTCTGGGATTGACGATGACCCTGGTCTTGGGGTTGCCGAATTCCGCGACGACACGTAACGCCTCCACGGGCTCCAGTCCAACTACGATGTCCGCCTGACCCTCAGATATCAGGGGGCCGCACTGTGCCTGCAAGGAGAAACGAACGTGGCTCATCACAGGCCCCCCTCTCTGGGAAGCACCGTAGGTCTCCCCCACAGTTACGTAGAGCCCCTCCTTTATGCCGGCTGAAGCGACTATCTGCGAAGCCAGGACATTTCCCTGGCCCCCGACGCCGGTTATAATTAGGTTTAGCGGGTCCTTTTCAAGAGCCATCTTCTATCCCCCCTTCAACGACGATCGCCCCCCTCAGGCAGAGCGTGGCGCAGACTCCGCAGCCGGTGCACACAACCTCGTCTATCATCGCCTTCTTTGCCTCAGCGTCCCAGATTATGCCGGGGCAATTGAAGACCCTGCTGCAGAACCGGGCGCAGCCACAATCATCACCGATGCACTTTTCTGGATCGACGAAGACCCTTTTCCTCCCCTTCTCCTTAGACTCGACGAGGTAGCACCTCCTGCGGAAGACCATCACCTTGGCGCCATCGTCCTGAAGCATGTCATAAAGGTCCTCCGTAGCCAGGTCCACCTCGAAAGGATCCCTTACCCTAACCTCCACACCGATGGCTTTGCAGACCTCCTCGATCTCCACTACCGGCGCTGG
>SOKG01000160.1 GCA_004376205.1 Dehalococcoidia bacterium
GTAGCTGTAACTCTTTAGCTTTTCATATTGCTCTGGCGTGATGGTTTGGTTGACATAATCTTTAGTCTGGACGAAGTTTTCCTCAGTGTTCTGCTCTACGGTATCGAGGCCGCCGATGCTGGCCAGTTGCTCGCTGATTTCCGCCTGGCGGTGAAACTCGGCCAGCCTCTCAGCCACTCTCTCCATCATCCCAGGGGTCACCTGGTTGCTTTGAAGTAGCCTATCCATCATCCGTTGGTGGGGAAGGGAGCGCATTTTCACTGCGTATTCGACCTCTGTGCCGCTGCCCTCTACCGAGAAGGCACCTCCATCCTGGGTTATAGCCACCACTCCCAGGTAGACATCGGGGCAAAGGCGCCTGTTCAGCGTCACCTCCTGATGACAATAGAAGCGCCTTTTGTCCAAAGTGGTGAAGTCGAGGAAGCCGAAGTCCACAGGCTTCTTCACCTTATAGACATAGTCGCCGGCGAGGAAGACGACAGATATGTGCGTGTGCACAAGCTCGACTTCCCGGGGATTATGGGGATATGCTTTTGGGGTCGATAGCGCTTGTAATAGCGCCGATAGCTCTGGCATTGTAGGCCTGACCCTCCCCAAAGCTGAGATCGCTTATTCTGTTTGACCGCCTTGTTGCGCTGTCTTCTGCGCTTTCTTTCGCTCTTCCAGTTTCTTACGCTTGCGGCGGTGCTTGAGTTGTGCCTTTCGCTTCCTTTTGTTCACGTTCCCTCGCCCTACGTTTGTGGAGAGAAGGTTACTGCCACCATTTCACCGGCGGAGAACTTATCTCCAGGAAGTACCTTATGCCCCAGCTTGACCCGCATTCCGATTAGGTCCATGGTTGCCTCATCCGGGTCCACGTCTACAATGTTGCCCATTATCCACGGCCCCTCGTCGAGTTCCGCCATGCCCACTATATAGGGGGCCTCAAATCCCTCCGGAGGCACCCGTATCACGGTAAAGGTCTGGATTTGCCCCTTACCGCTGAGCTCGACAACTTCCAAGTCCTCGCTGGTACATTCCATACAGACCTTCTTCGGGGGCACGGTGTAAGCCCCACATTTGTTGCACTTCAGACCCAGTAGCTTGTTCTCTTTAAGAGCCTCTGCAAACATCTTAGCGGTTAGTTTGTATTCCATGTTATACCCCTGAAGGTCATATTTTGAAGATCATGTTGCAGACCACAGCAAGGTCTGCGCCAAGCGTATCCGTCATTCCTACCTTTGCGCCTTCCACCTGCCTTTCCCCACATTCGCCCCTCAATTGCTTCGCTATCTCATAGACCTGGGCAGCACCTGTAGCACCAATAGGGTGCCCTCTTGCTTTGAGCCCGCCGGAGGGATTTATCGGTATCCTGCCGCCGATCTGGGTCTCGCCTGCCTCCGCCCCTTTGCTCCCTTCCCCAAACTCGAAAAAGCCCAGGCTTTCGGTGGCTGCTATCTCGGCTATGGTGAAGCAGTCGTGAAGCTCACAGAAATCTATATCCTTGGGGCTAAGCCCAGCCATACCATAGGCCTGCTTTGCTGAGTTCTCCCTTGCCTTAATCCTGGTAATGTCCTTCTGGTTGGGGAGTGGCGGCGCGGAGCACTGCCCTACGCCGGCAAAGTAGACTGGCTTATCAATGAGTTTCTTCGCCTTCTCCTCCGAGGCTAGAACGACCGCTGCAGCTCCATCTGAGAAAGGGCAGCAATCGTAGAGTTGCAGCGGGTCCGCAACCATGATGCTCTTATATACATCCTGGATGGTTATCTCCTTTCGAAAGTGGGCCCTGGGATGAGATATGCCATTGTGGTGATTCTTGACCGCAACCAGGGCCATCTGTTCCTTGAGCTTCTCCAGGGGAATACCATATTTCCTGGCGTAAAGATGTGCCATCATGGCGAAGATGCCGGGGAAGGTGACTCCTGTGGGCGCTTCATAACGGCTATCACTGCCCATAGCGAAGGTCCGCGTGGCATAGGGAGTGCCCATAGCCAGCGCCTTCTCGGTCCCTCCAGCGAGAACGATATCATAGAATCCCGAGGCAACCCACACGTAGGCATCCCTGATCGCCACCGAGCCCGAGGCGCAGGCACCCTCGAATCTGGTGGTGGGGATGTAGGGTACCCCTATATCAGCAGCGGCGAAAGCCGATAGAGTCACCTGACCTTCCTCAAAGCCACAGAACACGTTGCCCAAGAATAGCGCCTGCATGTCTTTGGGCTCAAGGTTTGACTCGGTGATGGCCTCCATTGCTGCCTCAGAGAACAACTCGACGTTGGTTTTCTCCGAGGGGCCAAACTGGGTCATCCCCACGCCGACTACTGCTACTTCTCTCATCTATCGCTCCTCGTTATTTCTAATCGTTGCTTACCGAGCTTTAAAGGCCAGGAAACACTTCTTGCCTTCCCCTTGCTCCAGAAACTCCACGGTGAGAGGGGTGCCGACCTTGATATTCTCCGGTTTCTTGGGATCAAGCCCCCGTATTCGGCCGCTTACTTTTGGCCCCTCGTCCAGTTCTACGATTCCGACCAGGTAAGGATTATTTCTATCATACCCTTCGTCTAGTGTGCAACTAGGGCCCACGGCGACAGCGGTGAAAGCAGCGAGTTTACCGTTACCCTTCATCTCCACCCATTCCATATCGTTTCCATGGCACTTGGTACAGATGGGGTGGGGCGGTAGATATAATGCCTGGCATTTTTGGCACCTCGAAGCCATGAGCTTCTTCTCCGCGAGAAACTGATAGAAGGAGGCGCTGCTAACTTCTCGTTCCTCAGTCAAGGATTACCTCCTCTGATAGATATGAACTGCGCAGGTTCCGCCGGTGGCACCGACGTTATGGGTTAAGGCGAGGCGGATGTCTTTTCCTGGAACCTGCCTCGGACCTGCTTCGCCTCGCATCTGGCACCATATTTCCACCGCCTGCCCCGCTCCTGAGGCTCCCACAGGATGCCCCTTGGATTTGAGTCCCCCTGAGGTATTGATGGGTTTTGTCCCATCGCGAGCCGTAAGCCCTTGCTCGGTCGCCTTATACGCTTCCCCAGGCCTAAAGAATCCCAGGTCTTCGATAGCCACGAGCTCGGCAATAGTGAAGCAATCATGGACCTCGGCGATTTGAATATCTTGGGGTTTCACTCCCGCCATCTCGTAGGCCTCTCGTGCTGCGGTTCTTGCTGCCAGGAGGGATGTTAGGTCTTCCCTTTCATGCAG
>SOKG01000010.1 GCA_004376205.1 Dehalococcoidia bacterium
ACGAACACCTGAGTCTTGTGGTTGAGCCGGCGAAACGCTTTGGAGTGGATGATGCGGTCACGATCACGCTGGAACTCGGTGCGCATCTCCGATGGAGCCTCAGCCCTCACCCTACCCTGGGTTAGCCTGCTCTTCGCCGCGTAAGGCGATAAGCTCTCCTCCCTCTCCTCCAGCCGCTGGCGAATACCATTGTGTATCATACAGGTATTCGCTTACGATGCCGCCGTGGACGATCTCTGCTCCGCAGCAGCGATGATCTCCCTGGTTTCATCAATGACATCTCGATTTACCGAAATCGATGTGATTCCCCACTTCACAAGCTTCTCCGTGATCTCAGGATAGACCGAAGGCGCCTGCCCACAGATAGAGCAAGTAGTTCCTCTTGCAACCGCAGCTTTAATCACCCTCTCGAGAGCCACAAGCACCGCCTCATTTCGTTCATCGAACTGCTCAGCCAGCACCTCGTTATCCCGATCAACCCCTAGGATAAGCTGGGTGAGGTCATTCGAGCCAATGGAGACGCCATCGATCCCGACATCGAGAAACTTATCAATGAGGAAGACGTTAGACGGCACTTCAACCATCATCCACAGCTTGAAGTCCTGAGAACGGTGCAGCCCCTCGGCAGCCAGCATCTTCTTGACGTCAGCCAATCCAGCCACCGTACGCACAAAGGGAATCATCAGCCACAGGTTTTTATAGTCCTCCCTCACCCTCTTTACTGCCTCTACCTCCAGCTCGAAGATATCGGGTTCACGGATGTAGCGGGCGGCTCCCCTGTAACCAAGCATGGGATTCTCTTCATTTGCCTCGTACTCCTCACCACCCTTAAGGTGACGGTATTCATTAGTCTTGAAGTCCGTAGTGCGGTAGACAACCGGTCGAGGATCGAAGGCCCGGGCAAAGGTGGTAAGCCCTTGAGCGAGCCTAGATGTGAACTCCTCACCCCTGCCTTCCTTGAGCATGTATCTCGGGTGCTCCCCAATCTCAGCGATCATGAACTCTGCACGAAGAAGCCCTACTCCATCGACATCGCGAGCAGCTACGGTCTCAGCCAACTCCGGTTCGGCGAGATTGACATAAAGTTTGGTGCGAGTCTTGACTGTAGCTTTAGGGGCTGTGGCAGGGGGAGCTGTTACTTTGGCAGCTACAATGCCTTCATAGACCTTCCCCTGCGATCCATCCACAGTGACCACCTGATCTGGCTTAAGTACCTGGCTGGCACCGCCGGTTCCCACCACACAGGGGACTCCCAGCTCCCTGCTCACAATCGCAGCATGGCAAGTCCTACCACCTCGGTCGGTGACAATACCCGCTGCCCGCTTCATCGCGGGCACAAAATCCGGAGTGGTCATCTCAGCTACCAGAACATCTCCTTCTTTCACCTCACTTATCCTGGAGGCATCCAGTACGACCTTCACCGGACCGGACCCGAGCCCGGGGCTTGCCGGAGAGCCGCTGGCGAGAACAGGTGCTTGCAGCTCCTCCTCCGCCACTTCTTCCCTGACCGACTTCAGCGTGGTTATAGGACGGGTCTGAACAATATAGAGTTCTCCACCTTCTTTGGCCCATTCGATATCCTGAGGGAACTGATAGAGTTCCTCGATCTTTGCGCCAAGCTTAGCCAAGTTAACGATCTCGTCATCGCTTATCTTCTGCTCTTCCTGAACAGCCTCAGAAACTGGAAGCTTGACGTTGGCCTCCTCGATGTCCCCTCCCCCTTCCGGGCTTTTGACCAGCTGCCAATCTTGTTTGGCGATTCGTTTCTCTAAGATACCGAAATCACCCTTATTCACCAGATAGAGGTCAGGGGTCATCTCTCCAGATACAATGGCCTCGCCCAAGCCATAAACAGCTTCAATGGCGATCTTATCCTCATTCGTTAGCGGTTCTACGGTGAACATAACACCGGCCGCCTCCGATTGCACCATCCTCTGCACCGGCACCGCAATCCCCACCTTGAGATGGTCAAGGCCTTGCTCGTGCCTGTAGAAAATGGCCCTGGGCTCAAACAGCGAGGCCCAGCATGCCTGCACCGCAGCGATGACCTCCTCTTCACCCTGAACATTGAGAAAAGTGCGTTGCTGACCAGCAAAGGAGGCCTCGGGTAGGTCTTCGGCCGTAGCCGAGGAGCGCACCGCCACCAAGCCTCCCAGCTTTCCATAAGCCTCTCTTATCTCATCAGCAACACGTTGAGGCATCGTGGCGTTGGCTATCACCTCCTTGATGCCTGCAGAGACCTGGCTGAGTTGCTCACTGTCATCTGGGTTCAATGGTTCCAGGATCTCTCCAATCTTCTGGTGGAGCCCCGACTCGTCTACGAAAAGAAAATAGCTCTCGGTGGTGACAATGAACCCCGGAGGCACCATGATCGCCGCTTTGGTAAGTTCCCCTAGGTTCGCCCCCTTCCCGCCAACGAGAGATAGATCGTTTTTGTCAACCTCATCGAACCAAACGAGCCCTTTGCCGTCTTTTTTCATAACGTGAATCTTCTCCCAGTTCAATTTTTTGATAGCGAAGACGTTGGTTTCATATTATAACACGTCGCAGTAATTCTTAAAGAGACAATATACCACTGAACAAACCCTTAGTCAAAAGTCGACCTCAGGAGTGAGAAGCGCCCACTCATCCCCTGACGGAATCCAGTAGGGAGCGGTGATACGCATCGCCTTGCCTTCTTTGACGTTGAGGTAGATCCCGAACCTATCATGCTGCGTCATAAACCTCATTGCCGGTTCTTCCTCGCCACCTCATCCAGTGCCAGCGCCACCCCGTCAATGACCTCATCGGGAGTGGATGCCCCCGCGGTAATCCCAACGCGGCGATGTCCCCGAAGCCACGATGGATCAATCTCCGCAGCAGTTTCAATATGGTGGGTGACAACACCGATGTCTGCGCAGATTTTGGCGAGCTGCTTGGTGTTGGCGCTATCTTGCCCGCCGACGACAAGCATCAGATCCACCCTTTCCGCCAATTCGAGGGCAGCCGCCTGGTTTTTGCTCGTGGCGTCGCATATGGTGTTGAAGATGCGTAGCTCAGAGAACCTGGCTAATCTGCGGGAGATAACCCGTGCCACAAATTCAGCGAAGCGCTGCTGGTTCTGAGTGGTCTGACAGAGAATGCCCAAGCGCCGAGGCAGAGCATCGAGCTGCGAGACATCCAACGAAGCGCTCGCCTTCTCACCAG
>SOKG01000237.1 GCA_004376205.1 Dehalococcoidia bacterium
GAGATAAAAGCGCGGCTCGACTTCTACAACGACTCGATAATCCTCTACCTGATAGAGAAGGGGGTTATCAAGACCAAGATGGTCTCAGCTCGCGAGCTAACATTAGCCCTACTGCGGGAAGTGTCCCTGTCGTCCGGCATCCTACCGCCGGACGCCCTCTGGTGGAAGCAGGGGAGAGAGGGCCAGGAGGTTGCTCTCTGGCGCCCGCCCAAAGTGTGGCCAGTCGCCATCCAGCTCGAGGCTTTCAAGCCGCCCCGCAGACTTAAGGTGCCTATGCCGGGCCTGATTTTCATCTGCGCGGCCGGCAGACCTCCCAGCGTGTTCGCGGTGAAGAAGAAGCCGACGAGCATCAAGCAAGTCATCTACCATGCGCCTCTCTTCAACGTCTTCCATGACGGCAGAACTTGCCCCGGCACTCACCATTATCCCACCGACATTAAAGAAATCCCCGAGTCTTTCTTCACTTCCTTTTTCACTCGGGAAGCTATCTACGGCGGAAGGTCTAATAAATACCCCGATAACCTGCTTCTACTCTGGGAGGAGCTGGATGGGCGGAAGAGCTATCCCCTGAAGGACCTGGTGCCCTGGGGGCACGTGGAGGATATCCTGTGAAACCAGCCGGCTATCTCCTTAACAAGGAAGAGGGTCTGAGCGGAGAGCCAGGCCTTTATTACGACTACATCGTGGCTGGGAACGGGCTATTCCTACGCGCCCAGAACTCCCTGATAAAGGCGACTGTGCTCATCAGCCCAGCCGAAATCCGGGGGCTGCCCCCCCTCAAAGAGGAGATATCGCTGGTGCACGGCAAAATCCCAGGCCGCCTCTACGACCTTTCGTTGTCGATTCTGGCAGAAGACAGAGAGATGGAGAAATACCTGGCGGTAACCTGGGAGAGCGAGTACCGCTTGTCGGCTCCAGGTCAGAAGAGGTCTGAATTAAGTGTCGAATACAATACGCTGCCATCTTTGATAATGGATATTCACAGCCATGGTAGAGGGATAGCCTTTTTCAGCATGATTGATGATGCGGACGAGCAGGGGCTACGCCTCTATATGGTTGTGGGTAAGCTCAACACTCTTTTGCCCGAGGTGGAATTGAGGCTGGGGGCCTACGGGTATTTTGTCTCTATGCGGCCCGAGGAAGTTTTCGATGTATAAGCTAAGCAATGATTTCACCCTCAGGAGTTACATCGTGGCGGTTGTCGGGTGTGGGGGGACTGGGGGGTTCGTAGCCGAGTCTCTGTGCCGGCTGCTGCCCCGCGACGTCGACCTGATACTTATAGACCACGACCGGGTAGAGGAAAGAAATCTCACGAGGCAGTCCTTCTATAAAGAGGATCTGGGGAAGCTTAAGAGCGAAGCGCTGGCGCGCAGACTATCTACGAAGTTTGAGCGTCCTCTCGGGTATTCTACTCTACCGATGGCCATGATACGGGTCCCCCGCCCTGGTCTTGTGATCGGATGCGTTGATAATGGCCTGGCCCGCGGGGATATCGCCCGGGCGGTTTCCGACATGCCCCACCCGAAGTGGTGGGTGGATTCCGGTAACGGGGACAACTACGGGCAAATCCTCATAGGAAATACAGACGTCCAAACTGAAATGACACCCGAAGATGATATTTACTGGGGGCTTCCTTTGCCCACGATACAGAAACCAGAGCTTCTAGCGCAAGCCCCCAAGAGTAGGAGCTGCGCCGAGGTCGCTGAGGAGCAGGGCCCGACCATCAACCTGATGATGGCCGCCACCGTGGTCGAAGTAGTGCGCCGTCTAATAGATGGCACCTGCTCCTGGGTGCAGCTCTACATCGATATGGAAGCGGGGACGCTGAACCCCGTACTAGCGACACCCGAAACAATCAAGACTCTAAAACAGAGGAAAGGAGGTAGCCATGAAGAACCAAAACGGTGATCTGAGGGTGGTTATCGATCTCAAGGATGGCAAGGCATCGGTCGGTATCCAAGCGCCTGAGTGCGACCCGCTATTCTTCGCGCATCAAGGTAACCTGGCCGCTGTTCTCGGCGTCGTGCCAGACTTCGTTGATGTGGCCAGGAAGCGCTGGGAGAAGACCAAGCTTAACCCTGACTGCAAGTCGCCCCTTCCTTCACAGGAAAAGCCGCCAACTCCGCCAAAGGCGCCGCGGTCTGGGGGGAAACCAGCGCCGACCGGTCAAACCCCCATGTTCTAGTACCAAATAGGGGTCGTTAAGGGCAGGTGGGAGTGCTTAGAAGAAAGGAGGTGAAAAATATGCAGGTCAAAGTAGAGCGACTGCGAGATGCGTTTAAGCTGCTGGAGCCGGTGGTCCCGAAAAAGACTTCTCTGCCGATACTCCACAACGTTCTCGTCAAGGGCGGTAAGGTGATAGCCGGCGACATGGAAACCTTCGTCCTAGTAGATTTGCCCGAGGCCGATATCGATTTCCTCGCCCCCCACAAAGCTGTCATGGAGCTCCTCAACTACGTGCCGGGGGACGAGACCATCACGATCGAGGTCAACAAAGAGCTAAAACTAGCCTGGGACGGCGGTAATGCCTCCTATCCCATCGCCAAACCCCAAGATTACCCGGGTATAAAGGAAATCAAGCCGAAGGTGCAGGGGAGCATGGACGGCAACGTGCTGATAAATGCTCTGTCTGATGTCTCCGGGTATTGTGCCACCGAGGATAGCCGCCCAATACTCACCGGCGTGATACTCTTCCCCGGGGAAAAGCTTGACGTGGCGGCCGGAGACGGATTCAGGATGGCCTACCAGACGATTTCTGTCGCATTCCCAATCGAGAAACCTCTAATCATCCCTTCTGGGAGTGTAGCTCTCCTCAGTTCCCTGTGGCGGCGCACGACTCCCGATTCGGTTAGCGGCGACACGCTGGTTGAGAGGGTATTAAGCAAGCGCCAGATTGAGCTCACTCTTACCGAGGATAAGGGCTTCCCCGATAAACTTCGGATGCGCTTCGGCAAGGTAACGGTTCTGTCCCAGCTCATCGACGGCACGCCGCCCAACTTCAAGCAGCTCGTCCCCGAGGATCCGCCCACCAAGGTGCTTTTATTCCCAGACGATCTCGAGAGGGCAATAAAGCGCCTAAAGGCTGTTGCCAAGGACGGCAGTGGTATCATCCGGCTCGTCTGGACCAAGGACACCATGACGGTCTCGGCGCAGAGCGAGGAGA
>SOKG01000132.1 GCA_004376205.1 Dehalococcoidia bacterium
GTGAGTAAAGGGGGTTGTGAGTCCACTACTTGCACTTACAGTGTTGAGCAACCAAGAAAAAGTAAGACTGGGCTCGGCGGGATTCGAACCTGCGACCAATCGGTTGTGAGCCGATCGCTCTGCCGGTGAGCTACGAGCCGACTGATTCAGGTCGACTGATCTCTAACTTGCTATCTCCAGAATCGCTGCTGCCCCATCCCCACGCACATCGCCAAGCAGGTTCGGAAGCTAGGCAAGGACGTTGTGAGGGAAACAAAGAAAGCCAGAAACGCCCCGAAAGTTGCCAAATCATAGCTTGACAAGCGCTACCGCTGTCATACATTTGAGCCCTCAAGGGGCAGAAATTTTTAGGTGTGTGTAATGATGTCTGAATCCCCTACCTCAAGCAAGAGGCTGCTCGCCGTATGTGGCAAGGGGGGCGTGGGTAAGACCACGTTCACAGCCATGATGACCAGGATTCTTATTGAGGGCGGCAAAGCCGGTAAGCTACTGCTGATTGACGCTGATCCGGCTATGGGCCTGCTTAACGCCCTTGGCGTAGACGTCAGACGAACCATGGGCCAGGTTCGCGAGGAGATAATCAAGACCGCCAGAAGGGGTGGGAAGGAAGAAAAGATTCAGCTGGTCGACATGCTTGACTATATGGCTTTGGAGGCCCTCAGTGAGATGGAAGACTTCGCGTTGCTCGCCATGGGACGCACCGAGACCCTGGGCTGCTATTGCCCGGTCAATGAGCTTCTGCGAGGGACGATAGAAACACTCTCCGAGAGCTTTGACACTATCCTCATCGATGGCGAGGCCGGCCTGGAACAAATAAACAGGCAAGTCATGCGCCGCGTAGATACCCTGATTATTGTCAGCGACGCTACATCCAGAGGCATACAGACCGCAGGTCTGATAAAGAGGATGGTACAGAGCGACAGGGTTATACAATGTGAGAAGATGGGTTTGGTCATCAATAAGGTGCAGGGCAACGAGGAACTACTGGAGCAATTCGCCCGGGAGATGGGCCTGGAGGTTTTCGGCTACATCCCGCAGGATGAGAACATCGCCTACCACGACTTGGTTGGTAAACCTATAACTGAGCTCCCCGCCAAGTCACCCAGCCTTGTGGCACTGCGCGACATTGCGAAAAACCTCATCCTCAGGTAATGCCCTGGCAAGCGTCTTCTCAATTGGGATACCGAATTCAATCGAGGACCACTAAGTACCTATCGCTCTATCTACTTAAGTGGGGCAAGCACCGAGAATAGTACAGAATACCCTATTTCTTCTTGTCTTTGTCAGCACCTGCAATATCCTGGACACAATCCTCCGCATAGAAGTTGTTCTCATCTCTATCGTGATTCGGGTACCATACCTGAGCAAAGAACGGGTTTCTCCTTGCTTCCTCGTCATAGTTCCAGGGGGGAGGCACGCACTGTGGACACCAGTGACCTGCTTTGAGTATAGCAAAAGGCTTGCCTGTAAACTCATGGCCAAAAGCACATTTCCATTCAAGAGTCTCATACATATCGCCTTCCCATGCTTTCGACAAGCACTCACCGCCTCTGAATTCCGCTGCGCCCTGCAGGTCCTTCAGGTCTAGCATCTCTTTGGATTCATCATACCCATGGTCAAGTCTGTGCCATTCGGGTTCAGGGTCCATCTGGGGCATGTCTGTACCCCAGTCGGGAATCGATTCAAAGGTTTCATAGTCCTTATAGAAAGCTGTGATCCGCATATCACATTTGTTCTTGTACCAATAGACTGTTCCATTCCTATGATTTTCAACCACGTCTTTCAAAAGGTCATACGCAGTTTGCTCAACCCTTTTTCGCAAAGCTGGATCATTTCTACATTGAGCAGCTAGCTGCCGCATGCCCGACGGCATGCTTTTGCGTAACTCTTTCCAATAAACTTCCAATGAATCTCTCCAGTGATGTAGATAATCATTGAGTATATGACTGTCTTCATAGTACTGCATATGGAAATTCCTCAAAGCGAACCATTTTCTCTCTGTACAAGCCTCGACGCCTGGCAGTCCGTTAAGCTGAAAACTCTTGTTCATATAGTCATAAGCGACGCATTTCATACTAGGACCGCCGCCCATGTTATATACTCTTCGCCAGAAATCGGAATCATCGGCAATATCGAGACAACGAACAAGACCATATCCGGCATCCCTGCTTGTAATGTTCTCCATAAACGAATCGATCGGCTGATGGAACATAATGGGGTCACGCAAGCTGACATAGTCTTCGTAGTCCATAGGCATAATATAAGTCATCCGCAAAGACGCCCAGTGTTTGATATTGGATTCCAGAACAGCCCTTTCTCCTGCAACCTTGGTTACAGCATAGAAATCGAAAATGGATGGCTTTAGAGGATCTCCCACCCTTCCCCAGTGTATGCTCTGCAGGCGGTCTCCCGTCGCTGCCACAGTCCCGGTGTAGATTAATTTGATATGCTCCGCACCATTGGGTTGTGCCTCGATTGCCTTAACAATGTTCTTTATCCCATCGGTGTTGACTGCCTTGGCGATCTCGGGGTAGTAATCAGCCTCAGGTGAAATAAAGGCCATCGCGTCAAGTACCCAGTCAACTCCTTGAACCGCTTCCCGTACGTCTGCATAGTCTGTTGCATCCCCCCAGACTATCTTGAATCCACTGCCTTCCGCGACTCCCTTTCCTGGAATTGGTTCAATACCTGCTTCCCTCTCATACTCTCTGAACAGCTTTTTGTTCTTCTCCGAAGGGCGCAGTAAAACGACTATGTCGTATGCTTTCCCTCTTTTCCATAGTTCTTTGAAAGCCTCATGGCCCATAGTGCCTGAAGCCCCAAATAGACAAACCTTCTCCTTTCTCATAGCTGATCTCCCTCCTAAGTATACCCCATATCCTCCTGGAATTCCTACTCGCCCAATACACTCGAAAAGGACTCGCTTTTATTCTTCGGTGGTGATTTCGCTTTTGCCCGTCTTCTGCTAATATACTGCATGGCATTTGGCATTGCATTTGCCGCCGATCCTACGAGAAGAAGATGGGCGTGATTTTGGTCACCCGAAGGAGATAGGAGCATGAGGAGTCTGGATAGAAGGCCGGCATATGACGAGCATATGAAGAAGGGTTCTGCGCTCATTCCCTGGTTTCCCAAGAAGTGAACAACTAGAAAGCGGTTTGCA
>SOKG01000213.1 GCA_004376205.1 Dehalococcoidia bacterium
TTTCTTACTACCTGATTGGAGTTTGATCATCCATGGCCCGGGGAATGCTGGGGAAATCCAGCAGGTCGAGGAATACCAAACTTCTGTTAGCAGGCTGTTATGAACATAATATCACACATTCGGAGTTTGTCAAGCTGACCAGTGTTGCGATAGGAAGTGTGTGGTATGAGTAGAAGCCCAATACAGTCTATCGCTGTCTACACAAATTAGCCTATCGTTCATGCAAATTGACTCGTCGTCTCCTCTACTGTTTTGATCATTTGCTATGGTCATTAGGCAAGACCATCGACGTCGGCTGTGGCAGCCCTTCAGGGTTCCAGGGGGATGACGAACCTGAGGATTATGTAGGCCAGGATGCTCCATCCGCCAAAGATCATTGTCACCACCGCGATGACCCTGACGATGGTAGGGTCGATGTTGAAATACTGCGCCAGGCCACCGCATATGCCCCAGATCATCCTCTGGTCTTTGCTGCGATAAAGCCTTTTCTCCATGATCCCCTCCCGTGCGAAAATTGTCTTGCTGCACTACCTTTCCCTTCGCGGAGTTGAAGCATTTGGAGAACCCGAAATCCTCCCCGGAATCCTTGATTACTCGCTAAGTCTGAAGGGCGGGTAGCGGTCGGTAGTCAACAAGAAAGCGTATGCTGCCACTCTCAGATACCATCGAAACACGCCCACCACGAAGTCAAACAGGTCTTTGGGGTAACGACCAGTGAACAGGATGGCGAACCAGGAGACTATCACCACCACTATGGCAGCGATAGCAAGGAACCAGAGAACAATATAGTGGGGAATAGCCAGGAGCCATTTCACCAGCGGCAGCCAGCGGTTGAGATCGTCTCTGGCATTCGGGTAAGGGATGTCAAGGTGAACTGCCTGCTCTTCGTCAGTTGAAGGGTATTCATCCCTCAACAGTGCCAGATAGGCCACAAACCGGGTAGCAAACCTGGCAATAGCCAGATTCCAGTCATACCACCACCTGGGATACTTCTGCCGGAATACGATCATCAGCAGAGTTGGCAGAATGACGAATAGACCGATGCCGTAGCCTTGGAACCACCACGGATCCTCCTCCCAGGCGAATGTGGTGCCGACAAGTAGGGCCAAGACGATCCAGATTGGGATTGCCCAAAGGATCCTGAAGAAAGTACTCAGTTTGTCCAGGTTTCTGTCCGGGTAGTCGATGGACAGATTCATTGGGTACTCGGTTGAACCCTCTGCCATGCTAGAACCTCCTCTATTCATTCTGTTGCGGGAATATAGGTTGGTCTTTCCACGCTCGCCTTTGTCCCGGGGTGCCTTACCTGGGCCACGGGCGCAACACTATTCACTGAGCTCCTGACTGAGTGATCTGCGATCTCTGCGACCTGCGTACCGCCAGGACGATCATGAAAGCCCCGAGTAGTAGCACTGCTATTCCGCCAACGAGAAGCCCCACACTGATCCCGAGTAGCGACCCGACTTTCACCTTGAACACGACGTCGCTCAGATCAACACCGGCAGACCCGTCGTCGTTCATGAGCACGATCGAATGGCTGCCAACCTCTGTTTTCCACTCCATGGTCTGGATTCCCGCCCCTTGCTCTGACTCTCTCCAGAATTCCTCAGATGTGGGTGCGGCAGGTTCAGAACCGCCGGGGTGATTTGTATAGGCCACGCTTTCGAAAGCTAGCCAACCGGTATGGGTAAAGCTCATCTCGTCATACTCAACATCGCCAAGGTAGGCTTCCACATCCGACTCCTCGCCTACCCCTATAAAAATGTTCTTCGCAGGGTCGTTGTTTGAGCCTTCTACCGCAAAGGCGGTGGCTATGCCGAACCAGTCTAATACGTCCAGCGCTACCTCATCTATATCGATGGGTCCGGTAACGATGGCATAGGAATCCCTTTCAATGTCGATGGGGTCTGAAGCGATGAACCCTTCATCCGTGTGGGTTCTTTCCAGCCACAGCAAAGTCCCGCCGCCGAACATGATGCCAACTGCCACCAGTATAATGATGACTCCGAAGACCAGGAGTAGGACCTTTCCTGCGCTCACAATAGCACCTCCTTATTGCCTGGTATTGTATTCCGCTCACGGGATTTGAGCAAGCCCAAACAGCCAAACGAACTCAAAGCGCGTGGCGCGCACATTGCGGGTTGCCGTAGACTGTACCTGAGTCGCTCCTCGATGTCAAGAGTTTTCTCATGAATTGTTCATGCTGGCTGCCAAGGCCTCCAATAAGCCCAAACCCGGTTCCCGAAGGCCGCGCTATGCTGTAGCACCTCGAAAACCAAGTAGTTTTGGAGCGCTCGCTGTACCTGGTAGAAGTAACTCTTTCTACAAAGCTTCTTTGGAACATGAGGCAGCCTTGCTTGACAGCGCTGGCCTGGGTGACTAATATGAAGCCCCGAATCTTTTTAGTGAGGAGACCGCATGATGTCAAATGACGTCATAGAGCGACTAAGAAACGGCCTATTGGAACTGGACATGGCTACTGCAGTCGAAGCGGCCAGCTCGATAGTCGAGGGAGACGATTCTCTAGCCGTCAAAGACGCTGTACATGCCGTCACAAACGCTCTGCAGATTGTGGGGAAGAGGTTTCAAGATGGGGAATGGTTTCTGGCTGAGCTGGTCTATGTGGGTGAAATCGCCAAGGAAGCAATGAATATGCTATCGCCACTGATGGAGGCTGGAGCAACGGAATCAGCGGGAACCGTCGTAGTGGGCACCGTGGCGGGTGACCTGCATGACATTGGCAAAAACATCTTCATGGACTATGCCAAGAGCGCAGGTTTCAATATGATTGATCTTGGTATGGATGTACCTACCCAGAAATTCATTGATGCGGTCAAGGAGCATAGTCCGCTCTCTCTAGGAATGTCCTGTCTCCTAACCTCCACGAGTATGGAAATAGGAAGAGTTATAGAAGAACTGAAGAGACAGAATCTCAGGGACAAGGTCAAGGTCATCATCGGCGGGGCTGCACTGACCCAAGAATTTGCCAAGGAAGTTGGTGCGGATGCATTCGCGCCAGATGCAGTCACAGGTACTGACATTATCGAAGAATGGAGTGCCTCATAAATGGAATTCAAGGAACGTATCCTGACTGCTTTGAACCACGAGGAGCCTGACCGGGTTCCCGTGATGGGTCTTATCGCAGAACCGGCCACCAGCAATCGGATTCTGGGCAAACAGCCTGGTGACCTAGTTAGTATGTTGATAAACCCAGAACTGAAAAATCAAATCACGGATATTGTGAATTCGACTTGGCAGGATTTAATATATGGCAACTTCGCGGACGTCTTGGAAGCCGCGATCAAGATAGGCTTTGACGGGAACTGGACGACATACACATTGATGCGAGCCCACGAAGACCCAGAGGCCAAGCTAGGTTGGATCTTCCACGATATTTGGGGGCGAGCCTGGGAAATCACAACGGATGAAAATGGCGACATAGTTGTGAACTATATTCGTGGGCTCTGTACAACCGAGGAAGAGTGGGATGCCTGGGTTGAAAGCAAGAAACCACTTTATGATGAATTCATAGTGGGTGCCGCTGATTTTCACAGGAGGCTGGCAGATAACTACGGTGACAGGATTCTCCCCATCGGGTATACCAGCGTGGGGATATTCTCGAGCACCTGGCAGCAAATGGGGTTCGTGAACTTCACCAGATACGTCTATCAGAAGCCCGATTTCATCAAAAGGGTGATTGATTTCCAAACCGATCTCTACATTAAGTACCTGGATGCGATAATGAAATCCGGTGTCGAGGTAGTAATAGGAGAGGATGATTTAGGCCAAAAAACGGGGCCGTTGATGCGTCCCGAGCTCATTGAGAAACTGTTTGGAGATAGCTACAGGCGGGTCTCTGAACTGGTACACAAACAGAACAAGAAATTGATCTGGCACTCCTGTGGAAACATCTATGCATTCCTCGATAGATTCGTTGAGTGGGGCTTTGATGGCCTACTGACCATGGAACCCACTGCGGGTATGGAACTGGGCAGAGTTCGAGAACAAGTGGGACACAAACTAGTCCTGGTTGGCAATCTGGATGTTTCCTATCTCTTAGTCAGAGGTACCAGAGAAGAAATCGAAGATGCAGTAAAGAAAGCGATAAGGGACGCAGCCAAGGGTGGTGGCTATATCCTAGCGCAGTCTCATACTCATAGATCTGTGGACCCAACCCGCTTGGCATGGATGATTGAAGCGGCCCACAAGTACGGCAAATACCCAATTACCGTTTAGAATCACAGCTTTCCTACAGTTCTTTCCAGTCTCTGTCTATATGCGGCGATCACGAGTTCCATGGCAAGTGCTATTGAGTCTCTCAGCGAAGGCAGCATATGGTAGTAGTTGAGCCACAATTTGACGAGAAGATTATGGAAGGCCTGAGAGACAGGACTCTCCGTAAGCTGGGCTATGGGACAAGATTGGGTGTGGATCTAATGATTGTCAGAACGCTCGATGATGTACTCGATACTGCAACCAGAGTAGCCAGGCTGAAGGGGATATACCGAGTGCTTCCGATACTTGGGACAGGCAAATCGGATGTGGAAACACAGGCAGGTGTCATCCACAGTGCAATGTTCACCCGTCTGGTGCATGCTTGTAGTGGTAATCCTTCAATTGCATTCATGATAGCCACTATAGGTGAAGAACTGGAAGAAATCGGCAGGGCAAATTCGCTTGTTTTCGATCAACTGGTATATGACACAGCAGGGTCTGAACTGGCTGAAATGATGGCTGATTTGCTTGAAGTAGACTGCAGAGAAAAAGCGGGCAATTCAGGCCTACAACTAAGCTCAAGATTCAGTCCAGGATACTGCGACTGGTCGCTGGAAGGGCAGCAAGTCATATTCTCTTCTCTTGACGCGGGTTTGATAAATGTTCGCCTCACTTCGAAGCTGGTAATGGTACCGAGCAAATCTGTCTCGGCAATTGCAGTGGTCGCGGAAGAGATGCCGGTTACGGTCCCTTGTGCACTCTGCCCAAGTGAGGACTGTCCGTGGAGAAGGTGACCGTGATAGACTAGCCACCTATGACACCCGTTCCAACAAATAGCGTAGGTATTGGGTGCCCCGGCCCCCATCGGGGTCGCTTCTGCTGTATTTGACGTGACAGCTTTCCAGTTTGCGGTCCCCACATTTTGCCCACTCCCTGCAAGGCGAAGCATAGCTTTGATGCCTCTGCCGTAGACATGATTGACTCTGTCGCGCCAGAGACTTAGAATTGATACGTTGTAATAGAGGCTTTGAGGAGGCCACGTACACCAGCTATGGGAAAGCCAGACACCAAGGTGAAGGGGTCTATAGAGATTGACCAGGAGCTTTGTAAGGGATGCCAAATCTGCATATCGTTCTGCCCCAAGGACGTGATTTCTCCATCCGATAGATTGAATGCCAGTGGCTATCTACCGGTTTTGTTGGACGATAGCGGCGTATGTACCGGCTGCGCCATCTGCGCGGTAGTATGCCCGGAAGTGGCGATAGAGGTTTACCGTGGCTAAGGTTCTCATGAACGGAAATAGCGCGATTGGAGAAGCAGCCATCAGGGCTGGCTGTCAGTGTTATTTTGGCTACCCCATTACCCCTCAGAATGAACTGACAGAATATATGGCTATGCACTTGAGCAGAAAGAAGGGCTGTTCTTTTGTTCAGGCAGAAAGTGAGATTGCGGCCATAAATATGGTATACGGAGCCAGTCTGACTGGGGCCAGAGCGATGACCTCCTCCTCCAGTCCTGGAATCAGCCTGAAGCAGGAAGGAATCTCTTATCTGGCAGCTTGCGAACTTCCTGCGGTTATTGTCAATATGTCCCGAGGCGGGCCCGGGTTGGGAAGCATATCTGCCTCTCAGTCAGACTACTTTCAGGCTACCCGGGGCGGAGGTCATGGAGATTATCGGACCATAGTTTTGGCGCCATCATCGGTACAGGAGTTGGCAGATCTCACCCACCGCGCATTTGACCTTGCCGACAAGTATCAAATTCCGGTAATCATTCTTGGTGATGGTATGCTGGGGCAGATGATGGAGCCGATAGAATTCAAACACGAAGCCCCTGAAGAGTTACAGATTAGAAGCCGTGCTCTACGGGGGGCAAAAGGACGTCCCAGCAGAATCATCAAAACCTTTACCTCAAAGCCCACCGAGCTGGAAGAGATAAACTGGAGTTTGTTCCGAAGATACCAGTTGATCAAGAAGGAGGAGACCACTTGCGAGACCTTTCTGGTTGAAGATGCAGAGCTAATAGTCGTTGCTTTTGGGATTGCAGCCCGCATTGCCAAAGGGGCAGTCAAGAATGCACGGACAAATGGCCTAAAAGTAGGAATGTTAAGGCCAATTACTCTCTGGCCGTTTCCTTCCGAAAAGGTGCAGGAGTTGGCCAAGAGGACAAAACATTTTCTTGTCTTTGAAATGAATATGGGCCAGATGATAGAGGACGTGCAACTGGCGTTGGCAGGCAAAGGGGAGATTCACTTTCACGGGAGGCCGGGAGGCGTAATCCCCACCCCCAGCGAGGTTTTTCGAATAGTCTCACGCCTCTATTATCAAAAAGGTTTGAAGTAGGAAAATGAGAAAAGTATACGCTCGACCCAGGTCATTGAAAAGAGTCCCTTTCCATTACTGTCCGGGATGCGGGCATTCCATTATCCACAGGGTTATGACCGAGCTGATTGACGAGATGAATCTTCAAGATAGGATTATCGGTATTCCCCCGCCCGGATGTTCGGTCTTTGCCTACCACTATTTCGATATAGATATGGCAGAATCAGCCCATGGTAGAGGGGCTGCTGTGGCTACTGGCATAAAGAGGGCATTTCCTGAGGCAATAGTATTTACCTATCAGGGGGATGGCGATCTTGCCGCCATCGGTACTGCCGAGACTATACATGCCGCCAATAGAGGGGAGAAGATAACCGCCATCTTTATCAACAACGCCGTCTACGGAATGACCGGGGGGCAGATGGCCCCAACTACCCTTTCGGAGCAGAAGACCACCACCACCCCGTACGGACGGGATGTTAGGATAGAAGGATATCCCGTCAAGATGAGCGAGATTCTGGCCTTGGTCGAAGGTGCGGTATACATTGAGCGGACTGCGGTGAATTCTCCGGCCAACATCCGAAAGACGAAAAAGGCCATCGGCAAGGCACTTCAAGCACAAATCGACGATCTCGGTTTCTCCCTGGTGGAAATACTCTCTCCCTGCCCCACCAATTGGAGGATGGACCCATTGGAATCGTGGCACTGGATCGACAAAGTCATGACAAAGGAATTCCCCTTAGGGGTGATAAAGGATATGACTGGGAAAAAAGATGCTGATTAAAACGATTCTTGCAGGTTTCGGAGGTCAGGGTGTCCTCTCTATGGGTCTCAACTTGGCTCAGGCAGCGATGCTAGAGGGGAAAAACGTCACCTATCTACCCTCCTATGGAGCCGAAGTCCGCGGCGGCACTGCCAATTGCACAGTAGCCATATCAGATGAAGAGATTGCATCTCCGGTTGCTTCTTCTCCGGACTTTATTGTAGCCATGAATCAACCTTCTCTGGTTAGATTTCAGAATCAGCTTCAATCAGGAGGTCTGTTCTTCATCAATTCCTCCCTAGTAGAAGCTGAGGTCTCAAGAGGTGATATCGATATTGTCAGTGTTCCGGCGAATAGTATGGCTGAAGAGTTGGGGAGCCCAAAATCTGCGAACATGGTGATGCTGGGAGCATTCACCAAGAAAAGCAACCTGGTTTCCCTTTCCAGCGTAATTGAAGCGCTAAGAAACACTCTGAAGAATAAGCAGAAACTGATTGCTATTAACAAAAAGGCCTTGCTGGCAGGATACGATTTGTTCTAATCTGAGTTATGGGGGTCTACATATTCAGTCGGGAGTAGCTTATGTGTGTAAAACAGGTCTCGGTTAGTCTGGAGAATGTGCCGGGGAAGTTCCTGGATGTGAGCGAACTTCTGGGAGCCGAAGGGATAAACATCAGGGCCATTTCAGTGGCCGATACATCCGACGTCAGTACGGTCAGGTTTGTATCGGATGAACCGGACAAGACCATCAATGTCTTGAGAAGCCACGGGTACTCGGTAAAGGAAACCGACGTAATAGCGGTAGAGGTCCCTGATCATCCCGGTGGACTTCAAGCCATACTTAAGCCCCTGAAGGGGGCTGATATCAACGTCCACTATCTTTATCCCTATCTGGGTAGAGGAGAAAGCGGGCAGCCCATAATCATTGTGGGCGTGGACAAAACCGAAAAGGCGATGGAGGTTTTGAAAAAGAACTGGGTTCATACCTTCGGCAAAGAAATCTATGCCCTGTAGTATTGACCTAGGTCAACATTTGAGCCGCGTCCCCCACCGACGGATCACGTCGCCAAGCTCACTGGATTTTCGAGCACCACGAGACACAAAGCCTACGCCAGAATTGGCCCAAGAGCATGGCGTATCACACCAGAGATGATTGGGTCAAGCGTTCTCGTCCAACAGCCTTTCAATAGCCACCTTCAATTCTTGCGGCTTGAAGCCAAATGGACCTAACCCACCGGCATATACCACACGCCCATCCGTCCCAACTAGATACAGCCGCGTAGGTATGGCGGCATAGGCACGATTGACCGGGTCATCAATTTCATCCACCAGAGTGGGGATCCCATACTGTAGCGCAGATTCACACCTCGCTGCTACTTGTCTGCGCTCTTCCATGGTCTTGGGATCGTATACATCCGTGGCGGCTTTCGACCTTTGCACTTTCATCGCCAAGCCAAATACACCCCCGCCGAGCCACCACCCATCAATCGGGTGCGCCTCACGGATATAGATCACAATAAATTGAACCCGATCGTGATACTGTTCGTAGAGATCGTGGAGACTCACGGTCTCCTTTACAAAGGGTGGTCAGGTGTAGCTGCCGAAGATCAACGCCACCGGTTTCTTGCCCCGGAACTCGGAGAGGCGCAGCGAGTCCTTGCCGTCAGTGTCATACAATTCAAAATCCGGGGCTATATCTCCTACCTTCGGAGCAAGAGGTACGAATTGCCTCCGCCATGCTTTCATCTCTTTCTTTACTCGAATTACTTCGAACATGGTAGATTCCTTCCTCATATTGGCATCGGGGCAGCCTTGGGAGCGCCCATCGTTGCCTATACATTTCGTAGAAGCTTCGTGCGTCAAAAAGATAGCATGATTAGTCGATGGATACAAACAGGGTGAGCGGTGTTGTTGCTGACATCTTCCTACCCAACTCGACGGCGCAGGTGCTATACACCCTCTACCTGCCGCTGCGCCTCCCCCTCCCAGCTATCGTCGCCCTCTCTCCATTCGTAGGGCAGATCGACAATCGCGCCCGGCTCCCTGATGGATTTCAAAGCCTCGAAGGCATCCTTGATAATCTTCATCTGGAGGTCGCGGTCGAATGGTTTCCCGGTGGTGTGCCCCAATGGGAAGTTTATGAAGACCGACCTCGGCGGCTTCACCAACTCGGTTATGTCCCGTGCCGAGCTTGCCGAGATAGTTGATATCCCATTCTCCTCCACTATCCTCGCGATCAGTCCTACGGACTGATGGCAAACCGGTCACGCGGGAACAAGAAACAGGACATCCACCCCTTCCTGCTTCAGCCTCTTTGTTATCTCTAGCGCAATTTGATTCTGGAGGGCCGTGCGGCGGAAGATGCGCCCCATAATGGTATAGTTCACCGGGGCCAGCTCGCCAATGTATCCCTCCTCTTCCAACTCCCTGAACCGTTCTATGGGGAAGACACAATTGACATCCCTATCAGCATCGGTGTGCTCATAGTAGTTGTGGCTTACAGCTAGCTCTGTCACATCAATGCCCTTGGGGATTTCCCGAAAGCCCAGGTCATTCTTCTCCGGATCGAAAGGAAGCTGCTTCCCCTTGATGTAGAACCCTCCAGTACTGAGGAGCGCAACCTGGCACTCCTCGAGGTTCTTCTCCAAAGGGGTGAAGGGTGCAGTCTCATTCACCGTCCACTCATACGGCGGGAACCCTTGAGCAGCAAAAATAGCCCTGGTGAACTCCACGTATTTTATCGGCGACATTCTTGGCCTCCTTGGTTATCTTAAGCTCAGTTTCATCCATTATAGAACAAGGTCTGAGGGTTAGACAACACTGGACAACACAGGCAAACATCTGGTTCGTAGGACTAAAGAGAAGCGCTTCTTGCCACACGCTAGAGGAGCTATTCAGCAGCCCTTGCATTTGCAGCCCCACATGGTTATCCTATGCTAAGCCAACATCAGCGGGGGGGTGCAAGATATGGAGCCACTGGCAGAAATAGCCAAGCAACTACAAGAGTTGAGGAGAGAGATTGCCGAGCTGAAGAAACAACAAGGTGAGATACTGGCAGAATTACAGTCGGGAAAGCGCTTGCAGCATGCTGCGGGCGGGGAAACGGTCCAGAAAGAGAGAGGGCAACCTGCAACGCTGGAGATGTACTGCTCGCAATGCCTTGAACTGAGGCTCGTTGCGGGAGCAAAAAGGGTTGTGTTGCCGGATGGTAGCACAGCTATTCAGGGGCAGTGCGTGGTTTGTGGGACGACGGCTTTCAGAATGACTTCGATGAGTGGGGTTCTGATAGGCGAAGCGGCCTCTGCTCGGGTGGGCCTCCAACAGGACTAGGGAACAGAGCATCACGGCCTCTTTCCACCAAGGATTTTCGCTAACATTTAGCTAACGAACTCAGCGACACGCAATAACACGGAGCAACACAACAGATATAAGACGGCCCCGAACGCCTATACGGAATGGTATCTAGTACCCCCTAATAGCACATAGTTCGAAGAACTCAAAATCCGTTGGACTTCGGTCCTTGCGTGTTCAAATCCCGCCCTCGGCACCATGCACAATGAGAATTAAGGTCTATGGAGGCAAATCTAAGGCTTATGGCTAAAAAGAAGTCAGTAAATCCAGAGCTAGTCGTTTTTGGCTATTCTGAGAGAAAATTTCCGATCTACTCTCTTAACCATTTAGCCCAGATCAACTTCAAAAACTGAGAAAAAAAGGGTGTGCTAATATGAACATAAAGGAGAAGCTTCAAAGAAAAATAACAATTAAGCAATATGAACTAACGTTTGTGATAATATCTGTGATCTTCTTCGTACTTTTTTTGATAACTGCATGGCCAAGATTCAGAAGTGACGCCATGAGCATTCAATGGCACTGGTACCTCGTATTAACAGTTGTTTTTCTGGTGCCAGTTTATAAGAGAATATTAACGAGATGATTCAAATAGTGCGTGAGAAAACCGAACCTTCCAAAAACAGTACAAAACACAATTCTAGATGCAACCAGAAGTATGTTAACTATTCCCTGCTGCAACATCAATGTGGCATGGATGTGGCGCAAGTCCTGGGCGAGCACCCCTTGGAGGCTAGCTTTGTCCTCAGCCCTTGGTTAATTGACAATGCCCTGGCCAAACATTTAAAATAGGCTCAACACCGAGAGG
>SOKG01000318.1 GCA_004376205.1 Dehalococcoidia bacterium
AGAACCGCCAGCTATCTGGGGGGCTGTCCCACTCATGTTGTCATTCCACCACCACGGTGGTGCCAGCGCAATCAACAACTGGCATACCCTTTGCACTCGCGGTTAGAGCCTGACCTGACTCGAAGGGGCATTTAACCCCCTGCTCCTCCATGTCTCGCTAAATATCGCGGCCTCGAACCCCTTCGGGGCCGCACGTGCTACTTTTCGCGTGATACGTTTCCAGTTCTTGCCCCTTCTCATTTGACCATCTCCGGGCCTCGTTTCCCATATCAGACTGAGCGCATACGCAGGTTCCTGTGGCAAGATAGCTTCGAGAGTCCGTAAGCTTAGCTTCACGGCGAGAGAGCCAGTTGGAGGAGCCTAATGGGTGAAAAGACGTTTCGGGCGGCCAGAGCGGCCCATGGGCGGCTTGCCAAGCGAGGAACCGGAGGGATATCGTTATCTGCCACAGACATGAGGACGAAGCATGGTGTCAATGATCAGGAACTATAGGCCAGAAGGGCGTAGTGGTCGCCGTCCCCATGTTTGAGCCTTCCACTGACGAAAGCGACAATGCTCCATTGGGCCAGTTTGTCGGAGTGGTCGCTTGCACCCTGAAATTAGACACCGTAACCGAGAAATTAGTTACCTCCCTCAACTCTGCAGAGAGAGGGCATACGTTTCTGATTGACAACCAGAATACCGTGCTTTGGGCGCCCGACAGCTCGCTCTTCGGAGAGAACTTGATGGATGAAGCGGCAGGATTCCCAGCGTTTCAACAGATAGTTGTTTTGTTTAACCAGCGCACTCCACAGAATCCGACCAAGATAGAACTCTGCTCAGACATCTTCGTAGAACCTGCACCGGTATCCCTTTCAAGTTATGTCCCTACCTTTTGCCCCCATTGTATAAGCATGTTAGGGCGAGCGAATTTTTGCCAGATTTACAATCTCTTAATAGTTATTAAACTACATAAGCTGTTTTTAGTGGAGAAAGATTACCAGGATAATCAAGATAATGGTTACATTAGGTGTGATAATAATGGGTGTTGGTCTCGTTGGAAGCATTTACTGTGGATTCCCAGTGGCTATACACAGAGCGGCTGTAAGTTACAAGCACACTAAAACCGCTTGCCTCAGGCTCGGGTTACCATGTTCGGCAGCAGCGTCGTCTTGCCCCAACAGAAAGACGACGAATGTTCATTTCTTGGAGAGTTCGTAGGTTTTTCCTGTTTGGATCATGGCCCTCATGTTCTCTGCTTTGACGGCAGCGGGAATCTCGCAGCCGGAGCTCAAGATAAACCCGCCATCTGAGCCGACCTCGTCGATCAGCCTCTTACAGTAAGCCTCCACCTCTTCCGGCTTGCCAATGGACAGCAATGCGGGATGTACGTCGCCGGCGAGGCATAGGTGATTTCGTAGCACCTCTTTGGCGGCAAAGATATCGGTCGTGCCATCCAGAGCAAGAACCGCTGAGCCGCGGGGGAATTGCTTGAAGTAGGAAATATTCTTGTCCCAGCAAGCGTCTAGGTGAAACCAAGTAACGATCCCTTCGGACCAAAGAGCGTTCACTATCTCCAGCGTGTAGGGCAACCAGAACCGCTCGAAGATCTTCGGGGGGTAGAAGAAGCCCCCGGCTCGCTCCTCTATGATGAAAGCAAACTTTTGGTCAAATATCTGGCTGCCAGCGATCCATTCCTCAATCAGCTCGCGGGTCATTGTCTTCATGGCCTTCTCCACCATTTCCGGGTTGTAGTACAGGTCTTCCGTGAATTTGACCATAGAGCGGCCCAATGAGAGCCTGAAGAAGGGATGGGTTACGAAGGGGGTGACAGGATATAGGGTAACAACCCCTCGTTTCCGCCACTCTTCAATCGCCTTGAAGAAAAATGGCGCGAGCTCCACCAGCGTATTTTGCAAATCCTCTGACGTTATGTCTAGGATGCGGAACGCAAAATCCTCGAACATAAACTTCTGCCACCCTATCTCGGCGATGGTGTCGTAGTCTTCGGGTTTGAGGACCTCCTCCTCACACGCCTGGTACGAATAGTCGTCGGGCAACTCCATACCTGGGAATGCCAACTTGAGTCCCAAAGCCAAGGTCGTTCCTATTTTGGCCGCCGCCAGGGAACTCGAGGTAATACTGGCCAAATCCAAATCCCATCCCCCTGTATACTCAAACACCTTTTTAATAGTGTCGGACGCTTTTTCTTCGTTTGAGAAGTACTCCATCTGGGTGATACCGGCCAGCCGGGAAAAGGGTGCTGGCGATGCCAAGATATCAATCGGGACCCGGTCCGGCTTCTCCAGTTGCATTGCGGCCATAACCCTTTCTTTGGAGGTCATGGTTTCTCCAGCCATCTTCATCTCCCCTTCTTCACCTT
The DNA here is from genome assembly GCA_004376205.1 of Dehalococcoidia bacterium. GTDB lineage: Bacteria > Chloroflexota > Dehalococcoidia > SZUA-161 > SZUA-161 > SOKG01. The sequence goes on from SOKG01000318.1 coordinate 2,363, forward strand.
GATGCAATAGTCCACACCCTCTGTCGCATCCAGGGTCTGGAAGTCAGCCCCAACGTAGTCTCTGACCGCAGGAGTCGTCACGCCACCACCGATCATGAGCTTAGATTGACTTCTGAGGCCGGCCTCTTCCAGCATGTCTGCGGTCTGCTTCATGCTGGCGAAGGTGGGGGTTATGAGAACTGACAAGCCGATGAAATCGGGCCTGACCTCGGTTGCCTTCGCCACAATCAGCGACGGGTCGACATCAACCCCCAGGTCATGAACCTCGAAGCCATGAGCCTTGAGCAGACTGGCGAAAATGTTCTTGCCCAAGTCATGGATGTCGCCTTTTGGGGTGGCCAGGACCATCTTCCCCAAGGACTCGGATGGGCGGACGTTGGCCATGTATGGTTCAAGGATGGCTGTTACCCCATTGAGGATCTCGGCGGCCAGCATAAGTTCGGCGAGGTAGTAGTCGCCTCTCTGGAACCTTTCGCCGACGATAATCATGCCTCGACGGCATTCTTCTAGGATCTGGATGGGGCTCTCGCCTTTCTCAGCCTTGCTTTTTACTGCCTCCTCGACCTTATCCCTCTCTAGCTCCACGAGCGCAATACCTAATTCTTCGGGCATCTCACCCCCCCCTTTTTGCGCGCATTATAGGTCGCCAGCATGGTCACGTCAATGTCAGCATCAAGGACGCCATGATTGCCGCTCAGTATCTCGCCGGTAACAGGCCCCTGGGTGAAATCGATGGGTGAACATCGCATACTTGAATCAAGATGGCGGAGGAGACGAGTTGCTGGGCTAAG
>SOKG01000043.1 GCA_004376205.1 Dehalococcoidia bacterium
ACTACTGATACGATGAAACGCCTTTTTGGTTTTCCCTCGGCAGCCATACTCCACCTCCAACACTTTGGTTGCCGATTTTAGGCTAATAAGTCCTCAAATGTCAAGTTTTGGAGTATATAGCGACCGATCGAACCGCCATCGCTCATCAACCTCTGGCATGAACTCAAGGCTATGTGCGTCTATCGCAAGAGTGCTCTCATCACCATACTGGGGGTTTCGCGTGGTACTTTGCGCCCATTTGATGAATGGTGGTTGCAAGGATTCTCGGCTCTGAGGCGGTGTGATGCGTCAAATGCCCCTGGGCCGTGAGCGCATGGGTGCAACGGCGTGGAAGAGGAAGACCCGGTGAGGATGTGGAGGGCCCTTGTGATCCCCCGAACCAACTGTCAAGACATCCAGACATCTGAGCATCTAGCTGTCTAGATGACGAGACGGCGGGGGGCTGGCGAAATGTAGAGCATCTGCGTAGGCGAAAACTCAGAAGTCTGCCAGGCATCCTCGCCGAGCTCATATTGAACCCAACCGTCATAAACGAAGTGAATAGGAGGCCTGCCGGGCTATACTTAACATAACGTTAGTACAGAGGAGTTAACGAAATAATACAGACCTTCATGCTGGTGGCAGCGGCGAACCTATGCCCCGCGGAATACAACTGCAACTTTGGAGAGGGAAATGGTTCTGGCAGGGAGATAATGATGTTCCCTGCAATCGTGGTTGCACTGAGCTTGACGGCCACTGGTGCAGATGCCAAAACTAGCAAAGCCACAGCGGATTAAGCGGACTCTGAGTTCTTACATACCGCCGTCAGGCGACAGCGAATCGGGTCAATGCCCACATCCACGAAGTAACGTTTGGACTTCTGGAAATTGAGCCGACAGCCTTTGTCCCAAAACTAGTGAACCAAAGGCGGCTTCGCGTCCACTAAGCCTTCCGCTTTCACTGAAGCCGAATGATTCAGCCGCTGCCGCTGACTCTTTCGAGTCAAGCGGCTCAGCCCTCCCCCAGCCTTTTTGGAGTCGAGTGGCTCCCATAGGGCAACGAAGACCCTGACGAGTTCGGGGTCAAACTGAGTGCCAGCGTTGTGCTTTAATTCATCTACAGCCTGCTGATGAGTTAGCCTGCCATCACGGTAAGGACGTGACGAGGTCATAGCATCATAGGCATCGGCTACAGTCAGAATCCGAGCGTCGAGGGGAATATTCTCGCCTTCCAGCCCTGCAGGATAGCCACCGCCATCCCAGCGTTCATGATGGTATTGAATGGCAGCCAAACACCCACTTAGACTCTTGACATGTTTCAGTATCGCTACCCCCAGTTTGGGATGCGCGTATATCGGGTCCCAGTCGTCATCCCTCAGAGGCCCCCGCTTGGCAAGCAACCTGTCAGAGACTCGAATCTTGCCGATGTCGTGCAGCAACGCGGCCGCTCGGATTGTGGCTATCCGCTCTTCTGAGTAGTCAAGCGCCTCGGCAATCTCCGTCGCATATTGGCAAGCCTTCTTCGAGTGACCGTAGGTATAAGGGTCCTTGGCATCAACTGTAGCGGCCAGGGCGTGTATGGTGCTCAGAACCTCCTGCTCTCCATTCCCCTCAACTCCCATTTCTGGTGCCTGCGGAGGAGTTGTCTCATAGGCCAAGGATATTCGATTCCTCCCTGCTTGCTTGCTATGATACAAGGCTGCATCCGCCGCCTGGATAATTTCCTCACGCATAACCCCGTCGGTGGGCCATGAAGCTACGCCCATGCTACAAGTCAATGCAACCCCTTTGGAGTCCATTTCGCTTTCTACCCTCTTACGTATCCTCTCCGCTATATTGTAGGCATCGTCAAGAGGTGCCTGCGGCAGTATAACGGTAAACTCGTCTCCGCCGTAGCGAAAAGCTATGTCTATCCCCCTGATCGAGTCTGCTATGTATCGCGCAATTTCCTTAAGGATGTCATCGCCCGCCAGATGACCATAGACATCGTTATACGCCTTGAAGAGGTCAAGGTCTAAGAATAGCAAGGAGAATATATCACCAAAGCGAGAACACCTTGCGATCTCCTCGTCAAGGCGGTCGTGGAAATAGCCGTGGTTAAGCAACCCTGTCAACTCATCGATGTGAGCCCTGTCTTTCGCTTGAGCATAAAGCTGAGCGTTTTCTATAGCTACCGCTGCTTCATCGCCCAGCTTTGTGAGCAGGTCTATGTCATCACTGGAGTAGAAACCGCCCGACCGCTTTCTGCTCAGCGCCAGAATTCCCACCAGCTTGCCGTCGCTCTTCACCGGTAAAAGTAACTCTATCTTCGCACTTTCAATGAAATTTCTTTCCATCTCGCACAGTCCCCTAAACTCCGGGGCAACGTCTATGAGCTCTCGAGAGAGAGGCTCATGCTCTCCAGCAAGCCAGCTTATAATCGGGCTATTCTTGCTCAAATTCATCGGCATAACCTGCTGTCCCTCGATCAGTCTCTTGCCAAACTGCAGGGTGAAGTCGCCGTTGCTGGGGAGCAGAAGACTCGCCTGGGTGGCATTCATCGCCTTTGGTAGCGGTTTCAGCATTTCCTCCGCTAACTTGTCCAGATCGAGAACAGTGCTCGTCGTCCGACTGAAATTGAGCACCATCTGCCGATAATCATAGGCTGCCCCATAAAAGACCTTATCTATAGTTCTCTGAACAATCTGCAGCAGGGGATTGAACAGCACAACCATAGGGAATGCCATCCCGATAATAGCTGCAATAGTGATGGGACTGGTCCAACTTTGAACGAAGTAGTGCAGGCCTGAGAGCATAAGCAGATATGAAGTAGCGATAAAAACAACTAGGGATGAGTGTGCCAGGCCTTTCCTTATGGCCAGTTTGACATCAAGCGGCTTATACCCCGAAATGGCATAGCTGATCAGCAGGGCATTGCTCAGGTGACCAAGATGCTCCACCGGATATCTTGAGAAAGCAGGAAAAGCAATCCTGGCACTGAAAACCGCCAGCAGAGAAACACCAATCAAGAGGTAAACAACTCTATTCCGACTTTGAGGATCCTTCGAAGCACGGTACCTTTGCACCAGGTAGAATACCGACAGCCCGGTAAACCACGCCCCACCTATGATCATCAAATAGAGCCACGGCCCATAGTAGATACCG
>SOKG01000026.1 GCA_004376205.1 Dehalococcoidia bacterium
AATTATCAGCGGCAAAGGCTTCACTGACAAAGTCCAGAGCTTCGGGGTGAGGCTCCTGGCATATCAAGTGCACCTCGTGTCCTTTAAGACACAACTGCCTGACCATATTTTGGACATAGATATTGCTGCCTGTGCCGCTGAGCAGATAGCCGTGCACAATACAGATGTTCATCTTCTTTACACCTATTTCACCGTGGCGAAGGCTTTTCGCTCCATCTTACCCCAGGTTGTCTTCTTTCTAAAGTAATCCACGATTCCAGTGAAACGCCACCAGGTATGAAGCTGACGGTAGCCGAAGTTCTCTAAAATACCGCCCAGTACCAATTTGGCTAACTCTCCGATGCGAAGATACCGCCTGGATAAAAGTTGCTCCATTGCCACCGATCCTGTAGAAAGTACTACACCGAGTAGAATAGCCAGTGCCAGGAACAAGAAAAAGAACTGAACGTTCAGTATGCCCAAGGCATAGCTCAGCGGTATAATGACGTATCCAGCCAACTCCACAATAGGCCCCAGCATCTCGAAGAAAAGGAAGAAGGGAAAGGCTATCATGCCTACGGTGCCATACTTTGGATTGAATAACATTCCTCGATGCCATAGCAGGCTATCCATCAGGCCACGGTGCCAACGATTCCTCTGGCGTGCCAATACCTTTAGCGATTCAGGCACCTGAGTCCAGCATACCGTGTCGGGGAGAAAGTGAATCTGGTACTTCCTGCCTTGCCGTCGAAACAAGTGATGCATACGCACCACCAGCTCCATATCCTCTCCTACAGTATTATGGCTATAGCCGCCAACTTCGATGACTGCACTCTTCTTGAACACTCCAAAGGCTCCAGATATGATGAGCAGGCTTCGAATCGCAGCCCAGCCAGTTCTCCCAAACAAAAAGGCACGAAGATATTCCACTGTCTGGAACATAGCCAGCCAGCTTTTGGACAGCCTCACTCGCAGCACCCGACCGCCTTCGATATGGCAGCCGTTAGCTACCCTGACGACCCCACCCACGGCGACTGTGGTACGGGGTTCCTCTAGGAATGGCTGGGTGACTCGAAGAAGTGCCCGACCTTCTATCAATGAATCGGCATCTATGGCGCAAACAAGGGGATAGCGTGATACGTTTACTCCAGCGTTCAGAGCATCTGCTTTTCCACCATTACTCTTGTCGACAACTACCAGATTTGGATTCGTTGGCGACCTGTATACACCAAGGATATCCTGGCATTTCAGCTTCTCCTCTAACTGTACCGGTATCTTGCGGAGGTCGAAAGTAGATTTCAGGATCTCCATGGTTCTGTCATCAGAGCCGTCGTTTACTATGAGGGCCTCAAACATAGGATATTGAAGCATCAACAGCGACTTGACACTTTCCACAATCGTTGCTTCTTCGTTATAGGCAGGGGCTATGATGGTCACGGGCAAAGATCTTGGTGATTGGATAACTCGTCTCCACTGCTCGAAGCGAACTAGCCTGCGGTATCGGATTATGGAAAAATAAGAAAGGAAAAGGAGCAGCAAGTAAGTGCCGTTGATGACCGCGAAATAGGCTAATATTAGCAAATCGATGATAAAAAATGCAGTATTTATCACCTTCGGTAGCTATGGCTTTAGGCCTAATTCTCGCTCAGCTAAGACCTGAGCAGCCATCCCTGACGCGACTCCATCTCTGCGGCCGCGAACACTTCGCAGCGCGTAAAGACCTTCGTTGCCTAGTTGATAGAGCGAATTCGCTGCGTTGTAACGTACCCACCAGCTTTCATCACTCAGAGAGTAGGTCAAAGCCATAAGTGCCTCCTTGTCTTGAAGTAATCCTAGGCTTTTGGCTGCCTGTGCTCTGACTTCCCAGCGTGGATCCTGAAGTGTAGGTACAAGGTAACTGGCCGCTGTCTCATCACCTATGTTCCCTAGTGCCTCAGCAGTCGAGACCCGTGTTTCAACATCCGGATCATTAAGCAAGGGAATAAGCAGCGCAACAGCTTCAGTCCATCTCATTATGCCACAAAGCTGTACGAGTAGCAGCCTGGCGCGTGCCTTCATAGTTGTTCTCAGTCTCGACAGGACCTCTTCCTTGATGAGGTGTCCGATGTTAGCCACCACCTCAAGTACTCTGTCTCCTGTCCAGCTTTCTGTATTTTGCATCACGTCCAGTAGTACCTTGATGCCTTCAGGATGGTTTGTTTCGCCCAGTGCCCTAACCGCAGCTAGCCTTACCACTTCAGAATTATCTTTGACGGCTCGAATCAAGTCCGGAACCGTCGATTCACTTCGCATAATGCCCAACTTAATAGCTGCCTCGCGCCTATGCCACCAGGCCCAAGAGCGGAGCCGCTTCTTCTCAAAGCTAACGTATTCCAATCTTTCAAATGCTCTGGTCATGTGGTATCGTTGTTGACCCTTTAGCTCCGTTGCCTGCTGCAATAACAGTTCCTCGATTACTCGCCGGTCAAAAGGCCGAGGGCCTCGCTCGAGGACAGTAATTCTTTCGGGGTCTTCAAGCAAACCGAGGACATGCTGCTCAAAGTAATGCTTTCGTGATTCCAAGTATCTGCTCCAGTAACGCAAGAAGATGTGCTGAAATAACAGCAGCATCAGGGTTAACAGTACTAGACCCTGCAGTATTACAATAGCCAGGATAACAATCGACATGCTCAGCTACCCCTGTCACAATTATTTGTCTGCGTTCTTCCCCTTGCTCAGGGCACGATTTACCCGAACGAGGAGCTCGGGAAAGCTGAAGGGCTTGATTATGTAATCGTCGGCACCTTTGTCAAATCCAGTAACAACATCTCTCTCTTGCCCCTTGGCGGTAAGCATTATCACCGGTAGCTCCTTGGTCTCTTCCTGGGTCTTGAGCTTGTTCAAGACTTGAAAACCATCGAGGCCGGGCATCATCACATCCAGCAGGATGAGGTCCGGTTTCCTGGTTAATGCCATCTCCAACGCCTGGTTGCCATCGGCAGCACTGATGGTCTCGTAACCCTGGTTTCTCAACTTGAACTCCACCATCTTGACGATATGTGGCTCATCGTCGACGACTAATATTAGTGCCATCTGTGTCACCCCCCTTTTTGGCGACTCGTTCCTCAGGAGAGACTACCTATCTCGACCTGAATTCTCCCCG
>SOKG01000290.1 GCA_004376205.1 Dehalococcoidia bacterium
CATAGAGACCCCAGATCCTCCGGGCGGGCTCATCGACCGTGACCTGGAGACAGGGGAGCCCAGCGGCCTGCTCTTCGGCATGGACTCCTATATCAATGAACAGGTAATACCCCCCTTGAGCGAAGAGGAGCTCAGACAGGGGGTAAAGCTTGCCAATCAAAGCTTTCTCTCCTCGGGTATCACCTCGATCCAGGATGCTACGGTGACAAACGGCTTCGAGCAGTGGCAAAACTTACTTAAGCTCAAAGAGGGGGGAGAGCTTGTCCCCAGGATTTGCATGATGTTCGGTCTCCATGCCCTCGCCGACCTCAAAGACAAGGGGCTACCACCCGGCTACGGCGACTCTGGGCTCAGGTTGGGCGCGGTTAAGATAACCTTGGATGAGACTAGAGGGCAGCTTAACCCGTCCCAGGAAGAACTGAATGAAGGGGTCCTTACGGCGCATCAGGATGGCTTTCAGGTGGCTATACACGCTGTTGAGGAGGGAACAGTGGAGGCAGCAGCCGTTGCCCTGGAATACTGCCTACATCGGTCTCCCAAGGCTGACCATCGCCATCGAGTGGAGCATTGCTCGGTATGTCCTTCCCAGTTGTTGCAGCGATTGCAGGATGTAGGTGCCGTGGTTGTTACTCAGCCAGCGTTTATTTACTTCAGCGGGGAGAGATACTTGAAGGAGGTCTCCAATACGCAGCTACCGTGGCTGTATCGAACGAGGTCGTTCTTGGAGAAGGGGCTCAGACCAGCGGGGAGTTCCGATTGTCCGGTGGTGCCCCCTGACCCACTGGTTGGGCTCTGCGCTGCGGTCACACGCAAGGCTGAGAGCGGGCAAGTTCTCTCTCCGGAAGAAGCTGTTTCTCCCGAGGAGGCGCTCAGGATATATACTCTGGGTGGAGCCTATGCCTCCTTCGAGGAACGCTTGAAAGGAAGCATCGAAACCGGTAAGCTGGCCGATCTGGTGGTTTTGAGCGCTGATCCCACCAAGGTAGCGCCGGAGGAGATAAAGGAGATTCGAGTGGAGAAGACGATTATCGGTGGCGAAGTTGTGTGGGAATCATGACCTTTAGGACAAGGCTCGGACGAGCACCTCGCCGATGACTTGCAGCGCGATGATAGCCACTATCGGTGATATATCGAACATACCTATCGTAGGGATAATTCTACGTAGCGGCCCCAGAATGGGTTCAGTTAGCCGAAAAAGTACCTGATAGACGCTAACAATAAAGCCGCTTGTGGGATTGACCATAAACCAGGATAGGACAACCCTGGCGAATATGGCGATGGTGATCACCTGTATGATGTAGTAGACAAGGATAGCAACTCCACTCATTTGGCACCCTCACTCCCCAGAAGCTTTGCTTTCTCATAAGCAGCGATGACCGCCTGGGCCATGATGGCCCGCACCCCCCCCTCCTCCAGGCAAAGCAGACCCTCAGCGGTAGTCCCCCCCGGTGAGGTAACCCGATTCTTCAGCTCTGCGGGGTGTTTACCGGACTCCCTGGTCATATGTGCAGAGCCCATCACAGTTTGCGCTACCAGCTCCCCTGCCAGCTCGCGGGGAAGCCCGATGTGCACCGCGGCATCGATGAGCGCCTCCATAATCAGGAAGATATAGGCTGGGCCGCTGCCGCTTATCGCTGTTGCCATGTCGATATACTTCTCATCGGAGAAGTATATCTCCTTGCCCATCGCCCTCAGGATAGTCTGAACCGTATCTTTCTGCTTCTGGCTCACTGCAGCGGTGGAGGTCCACACGCTCATCCCTTCTCCGACCTGCGCCGGCGTATTGGGCATCACCCGGACAACCTTGTCGTGTCCCAGTCCTCTTCTGATGGTGTCGATTTTAGCCCCGGCGACAATAGAGAGCACCAGTTGTTCTTCCTTCAGCTCACCCTTCAGGTCTTTCATCACCTTGGCCAGTGTCTGAGGCTTGATCGAGAGAACGACGACATCGCGATCAACGACCGCCCTGCGAATATCCCGGGCGCAATTGACCTTGTATTTTTTCCCTATGTGGGTAAGGCGAGCTTGATCGATGTCACAGGCAAAAACCGCATCGTAGCTGGTCGCTCCTTGTCTGAGAAGGGCTGAGATCATAGCCTCGCCCATAACCCCGGCCCCAATAAAGGCGATCCTCATCGCTTTCTCCTCATACCACTCTTCTCTCGCCGAAAATCGCTCGACCTATCCTCACCAGCGTAGCTCCCTCCTCGATGGCGACCTCGAAGTCATCGGTCATACCCATGGAGAGGTGCCTGAGCCCCAGAGCATCCCTCAGCTGCCGCAACTGGCGAAAGACAGGGCGCACCTCCTCGGCATCGCTCACCCAGGGAGCGATGGTCATCAGCCCCTCGATTTCAATATTGGGCAACCTCCCGATTTGCCTTATTGCCTCATCGACTTCAGGTAACCCGAAGCCGCCTTTGGTTGCCTCGGCGGAAACGTTGACCTCGATGAGAACAGGCAGCTTCTTTTGACTGTGCCTGCTCAGGGTTTCCGCTAACCTCAGCGAATCAACACTATGAATTATATCAAAAATGTCCACCGCTGTCTTGGCCTTGTTGGTTTGAAGGTGCCCCACCATGTGCCAGGTCAAGTCAGCCCTCAAGCCCTCAAGCTGCTCGATCTTGGGTTTAGCCTCCTGGACTCTGTTCTCACCGAAGTTCCTGATGCCGGCGTTGAAGGCAGCCACGATGGCGGGGACCTCTATGGCCTTGGTCACGGCGACCAAGGTTACCTCATCCGGCGAGTGCCCCGCCCGCTCGCAAGCCCCGGCGATGCACTGCTGCAACTCTTGTACGTTATGCTCAATATCCATGCCTTAGCACACTCCGCACTCGTGGCAGTCTTTCGGCGGGCAGGGTTGGGTCTGAGCCCGCCGGCGTGCCTTAGCCAGCTCCTCACTGAGATACTCAGGGGTAACGCTTGAGTCCACTACCGACCATGGCAGTGGCTCATCAAAAGGTAACTCGCGGTGTATATAGAAGTCGGCGCTGAGATTGCATTCCTGCAGGGCCCGGCGCCACGCGGCAAGGGAGTACCCCGACATACTCGCTAAAGCTGCGCCCAGTCTGGCGTCGCCCCGGGCCAAAGTCCCCTGAACCAGGCTCCAGCCCACGCTCTCGGCCCTGACCTCGATGCCGCTTCTGGTAAGGGCGCTCTTGATCCGGTTCATGCGGCGGTTGAGCATGCCCTCTGATGCCATTGCCAGCCATTGGAAGGGGGTGCCCGCTTTGGGCACAAAAGGCCCTACCGTGAGGGCGATACGGCACCCCATCCTCTCGATGCGCCCCTTCAGGTTGAGAGCCAGTCTGACGATCTCCTCGATGTCATCGTCGCTCTCCGTTGGCAGGCCGATCATGAAGTAGAGCTTTATCCGCCTCAGTCCCTGCTCGGCAACATTGTCAACCGCTTCGATGATATCGCTCTCCGTGGCGCCCTTGTTGATAAACTGGCGTAGTCTCTCGGAGCCTGCCTCGGGGGCCAGGGATACAGTGTGGGTGCCGCTCTCTGCGAGGCCACGAAGGACAGCCTTGGATAGGGGCCGAATTCGCAGCGAGCTGACCGAGATCTCAGCACCCATCTGTCGCAGCCGGGAGACAAGCTCGTCTATCTCGGGGTGATCTGAGACGGCGGCCGCCAAAAGCCCTATTCTCTTGCCGTACGTAAGACCGTTCTCTGCCTGAGCCAGCAGGCTTTTCAGAGGGCGGAAGCGGAAGGGCCTAAACCAAAACCCGGCGAGGCAGAAGCGGCAGCCCCAGCCGCAGCCACGTGCGATCTCGATGAGGTACATATCGCTGAGGTCGGTGTCCGGCGTCAGAATCACCGAGGAGGTGGCTGCGGAGTCGAGGTCAGCCAGCCACTGCCGATTGACCGGATTGCCATCGTATAGCGCGGGCACATAGACTCCAGGCACTGAAGCCAGTTCCTTGAGCAACTGGTCCTTTTTGTCTTGAAGACCCTTGGTCATGACTTCAATGAAGCGGGGCAGAATAGCCTCCCCCTCCCCGATGGCAAAGCAGTCGAAGAAGGGGGAAAGGGGTTGGGGGTTGGCAGTAACGCTAGGGCCGCCGGCGATTACCAGGGGATGGCTTTCGTTGCGGTCAGCAGCGAAGAAAGGAATGCCGCCAGCTTTAAGGAGTTGAACTACATTGAAATAATCCAGCTCGTAGGAGATGGAGAAAGCGAGGACGTCGAAGTCGGGAAGGGGCCGCTGCGATTCCAGGCTGATGGGTTCTTCAGCCCTGCGTATTTCTGGTTCCCAGAAAACCCGCTCGCAAACTATGTTTCCGTAGCTGTTCAAAAACGCATAGATGGTCTGAAAGCCGAGGCTGGACATCCCCAGGTAATAGGAGTTGGGGTAGATAAGGGCGACGTGAATCCTTCCTCCCCAGTCCTTGTGGATAGTGCCCTTCTCTTTTTCAAGCCTTTGCCTGGCGTCCTTGATCGCTTTCCATGTCATGAATCGTTCACATTGCTAGCACTTGGTGTAGCCGCAGGCCTGGCAGATAAAGCAGCCTTCCTGGAACACAAGCAGGCCACCGCAGTCGGGACATTGCCCCGCCGTATTCTTGATCTCAGCACCGCCCTTGGTCTTGCCTTTGGGGTTACCTTCCCGGTTAGCTTTGCGCTTAACCTCAACACCACTGTCACTTTGGTGCGTCTCCAGAACGCCGGCAATGGCGTCAGGGCAGGAGAGTATGGCGTGGCCCCTGTCCCAGGCAATCGAAGGGCACCTGATTCCTCTCAGGTGCTTGATGATCGATTCCACCTCCACCCCTGACCTCAGTGCTAGGGAGATCAGCCTGGTGATAGCCTCGAGTTGCGCCGAGGCACAGCCTCCCGCCTTACCCAGGGCACAGAATACCTCGCACAACCTGCCTTCCTCATCGTAGTTCACCGTTATATAGAGGTTTCCGCAGCCGGTGGCGACCTTCTCGGTGACTCCTGCAGTGGTGATCGGACGCTCTCTGGGGACTCGTTTGGCCTCCTTCTTCTCAACTAGCTCATCGGTGTCAATGCTCAGCACCTGGCTGCCGCGGCTCCTATCCCTGTAGATCGTTATGCCTTTGCAGCCCTCCTTGTAGGCCAGCATGTAGACCCGAGCTACGTCCTCCCCAGTTGAGTCGTGGGGGAAATTGACAGTCTTGGATACGGCGTTATCGGTGTGCTTCTGGAATGCCGCCTGCATCCTGACGTGCCACTCAGGTGTAATGTCATGGGAAGTGACGAATAGCCTTTGCGCCTTTTCCGGGATACCCTCTATATCGCGTAGATTGCCTCGTTTGGCCACCTCTTGCTTCAGCTCTTCAGAGTAGAATCCCTCCCCCTTCGCTGCCTCCTCAAACAGGGGATTAACCTCTACTAGCCGTGTACCCTCCAGTATAGTGCGTGTATAGCTCAGGGCGAACAGGGGCTCGATGCCGCTGGAGCAGCCGGCGATGATGCTCAGGGTGCCGGTGGGGGCGATGGTAGTTCTGGTAGCATTTCTAATGCGGGGACCGTCACCGTTGTCATAAATGCTGCCCTCGAAGGCGGGAAACACGCCCCTCTCGTCGGCAAGCTCTTTGGATGCCTCCATAGACTCCTTGCTTACGAACTTCATCAGCTCCTCAGCAATCTTGAGCGCTTCCGGTGAATCATAGGGTATTCCCAACTGGATAAGGAGGTCGGCGAAACCCATCACCCCGAGGCCGATCTTCCTGGTGGCCTTGGTCATCTCGCCTATCCTGGGTAGGGGAAACTTGTTGACATCTATTACGTTATCCAGGAATCTGACAGCCATTCTCACCATTTGCGCAAGCTTGGCATAATCTATATTCGTGGTGCCGTTCTCCTCGTGGACCATCTTGGATAGGTTTATCGATCCCAGGTTGCACGACTCGTAGGGCAAGAGGGGTTGTTCGCCACAGGGATTGGTGCTCTCCACACTTCCCAGCTTTGGAGTGGGGTTATCCCTGTTCACCCGGTCGAGGAACACGATGCCCGGGTCACCATTCCTCCATGCCATATCCACAATGAGGTCGAACACTTCTCTAGCGTTGCGCTTGCTCTTGTGTTGAGTGTGAGGATTCACTAGCTCGTAGTCACTGCCGCTCTCCACCGCCTTCATGAACTCCTCAGTCACCGCCACCGATATGTTGAAGTTGTTGAGGGAGGCGTAGTCCTCCTTAGAGGTGATGAACTTCAATATGTCGGGATGGTCAACGTTCAGGATTGCCATGTTGGCCCCCCGCCGCTTGCCCCCCTGCTTGATGACGTCGGTAGCAGCATCGAAGGCCCGCATAAACGAGACCGGGCCGCTGGCCACTCCTCCTGTGGAGCCTACCGTGTCACCCTCGGGGCGCAGTCGTGAGAAGGAGAAGCCGGTGCCGCCACCGCTCTTGTGTATTAGAGCGGTGTGCTTCACAGAATCGAAGATGGAGTCCATAGAGTCCTCGATAGGCAGCACGAAACAGGCGGAAAGCTGCCCCAGCTCGCGGCCGGCGTTCATCAGCGTTGGTGAGTTGGGCAAGAACTCGAGATTTGCCATTGCCTGATAGAACTCCTCTTCCCTGGCCTTGACGCCGGCTTTGGGGTTGTAGAGCAAATCGGCTGCGGCGATGTGATGGGCCACGCGGCGGAACATATCTTCAGGGCTCTCGATCACCTGACCCTTGTTATCCTTTACCAGGTACCTTCTCTCCAAGACTGCCCTGGCATTGGGCGATATTCCGGCCTGGGACTTCTCGGTTTTCTTGCTCCTGACCTTGGTTTCAGGAGTTGTGGGCTGCTCCCCTTTCTCCACAAGCGGAAGAAACGTTTCGGGCCCTTTCTCGGCAAGGATGCTTCTCGCTATAGACCTGATCTCTGTCTCGTGAACAGGCCTTCTTATCTCGGGGGCGAGATGCTCCATCCCGGGCAGGGTGGGGACGCGATCCAGGCGCGCGATAACCTGGTCGGTGAGCCTCTCGATCATCTTCATGTCCGAGATGCCCTCGGATTCGGCAGAAGCGAAAATCGCGCGGGCAACCCTGTTGCGCAATGAGCGCTCGACCCTACTGTTCTTTCCCTGATTGCCGCTACTCATAGCTCTCACCTTGTCATTGATATCACTTTGGCTGACGACTATCGGTGTCTAGATGAGCCAGCCCTCTCTTTCCCGCTTAAGGAATTGAGGTCCTCCTTGGGAATGAGCGGCAACTGGCTTGAAGGATAGCTGCTGGCAATGAGGGTATCAACCTCCTGCTTGAGGCTGGTGATGTCGGCGAAATCGCGGTAGACGCTGGCGAAGCGAATGTAAGCAATGTGGTCCAACTCCTTTAGCCTGTCTATCACTATCTCACCGACCACCGAGCTGGGGACCTCCACCTTGCCCATGCCGAGCAGCTCGGTCTCAATGTCATCTACCAGCTTCTCCACTATTCCGGTAGGAAGGGGGCGCTTCTCACAGGCCCTGCGTATGCCGGTGGCCATCTTCTCGCGGCTGAACTCCTCGCGGCGCAGGTCCTTCTTGATGATAACCAGGTCGCCGGTCCGGATCCTCTCGTAGGTAGTGAACCTGAATCCGCAATCGAGACACTGACGACGACGGCGGACGGTATCATCAACCGTACGGGAGTCGGTTACCTTGGAATCTTCATGACCGCAATGAGGACACTTCATCGCCGATACCCTGCCAATCAATATATTGTGGCGGAAGCATAGATTATCACAATATATTGATGTTGTCAAGGTGTTTTGGCTGGATTTTGAGCCTGTCGGGCAACCTTTTGGGCAACCTAGCGCTTAGCCTTGCTCGCGGCGTAGCGGTATCCAGTTGAAGAGCCGCCTCAGCTCGCCCCGCTCCCATGAAACCACTAGCGGGCCGGCGATGAAAAGGGAACTGTAGGTGCCCACGATGACGCCGATGGTCAGTGCCAGGACAAAGTTGCTGATAGTCGCTCCGCCAAAGAGCAACAGGGCAAGGAGGACGAACAAGGTGGTCAGGCTAGTGCTGAGAGACCTTCCCAGGGTCTCAGTGAGGCTGGCATTGACGACTGACGCGAAATCCACGTTGATGTCTCGTCTCCTGTTCTCTCGAATGCGGTCGAAGACTACTATAGTATTGTTCACGCTGTAGCCGATGACGGTCAGCAACGCGATGATGAACATGGAGTTAACTTCCAGACTGAACAGGGAGAAGACTCCCAGAACTATCAGCGCGTCGTGCACCAGGGCCACGATGGCGCACACTCCATAGCTGATAGGACGGACCAGCTTGCGAAAGGCCCAGGTAATATAGAGCAGAATTCCCGCCGCTGCTGCGATCACGGCATAGGTGGTATATTGGACACGCTCGGCGGCGACCTCAGGAGAGATTGAATAGACGTCGAGGGAATCCAGCAGTCCAAACTCCTCCTCCAGGGCTTGCTTGATCTCATCCTCTTCCTGTGTATCTATTGTCTCGGTTCTTATCAGGTAGGAATCAAGGGTAGTGCTCTCGATGCTGAACCCGGAGTATCCCAAATCGGCTAGCTTATCGCTCAAGTCCCCTTGACCTACCGTTTTCCCGAATATAAGAGCGAGTGTAGCATTTCCTACCGGGCTAGTAGTATTTCCCACAGCGCTGAAATCAGCTATCCTGATCGTTGTGTCAAACCTTGCCTGCAGGGCCTCGGCTAGCTGATCTTTTTCCTTCCCTCTTTCCTTGGGGTCCAGTGGCAGCTCCATGCCCAGAAGAAAGGCATCTTTGGCGCTGTGCTGGATGCTGGCGTTGGAGTGGTCAAGGGAGGTGAACTGATCTCTCAGGGCTGCTTCTCCCACCTCGTCCTCGAAGACCAGGGTCATGGTGGTACCGCTGCTGAACTCGATCCCCAGATTGAGCCCAGATGCTATCAGCGAGATGATGCCGATTAAGATCACCAGCCCCGATGCCAGGAAGAACCATTTCCTTCTGGTTACAAAGTCAAACACCTATTCCTGCTCCTTGGGAAGTGATATCTGCTCAACCCTCGACATGCCGAATAGCGAAAGGTGGC
Source organism: Dehalococcoidia bacterium (assembly GCA_004376205.1). GTDB lineage: Bacteria > Chloroflexota > Dehalococcoidia > SZUA-161 > SZUA-161 > SOKG01. The sequence continues at coordinate 8,997 of SOKG01000290.1, forward strand.
CTGCCAGGCGGGTGCCCACGAATAGACGCAGAAATGTCCTGGTGATGAATATGGCGGTAAACATGCTCAGCGCCACGCCTATGGCCAGTGTGAGGGCAAATCCCATCACCCTGGGCTCTGCCAGGGCTCTCCCCATCAGCCAGAGGATGAGGCAGGTGATAAGGGTGGAGATGTTGCTATCACGAATGGCAACCCAGGCGCGATTGAAGCCAGCCTCGATGGCTCCGCCAAGAGTTCGTCCTGCTCTCAGTTCCTCCTTCAGGCGCTCGAAGATGAGCACATTGGCGTCAACCGCCATGCCGATGGAGAGGATGAAGGCAGCGAGGCCGGCAAGGGTGAGTGTGACCGGTATAAATTTGAATGCTGCCAGCACCAGGACGCCATAGATCAGCAAAGCGCCGCTGGCCAGCACGCCGGGTAGCCGATAGTAGAGCATCATGAAAGCCAGAACCAGAGCAAGTCCGACCGCTCCAGCGATAAGGCTTTTCCTTATCGAATCAGCACCCAGGGTGGGGTCGATGTCCTCCCGAATAATGGGGCCTTCAAGGGCAACGGGCAAAGCACCTTCATTGAGCCAGATCTTCAGTTCACGCGCTTCGTCAAGGCTCCCGATGTTTTCGATGATCCCCCTCCCACCCTCAATTATGCTTTGGACTATTGGGCTGGAGACCCATGCATCGTCGAGGAAGATGCCCAGGGGCTTGCCGATGAGCCGAGCGGTTATCTGCGCGAACAGGTCCGCCCCCTCGCTGGTGAGCTCGAAGTGAACCTCGGGCTCGCTGGTTATGCGGCTGAATTCCACCCGGGTGTTTCTCTCTAGGTGCTCCCCTGTCAAATGAACCTCTCTACCTTTGCTGTTTATGGCCGTAGCTGGAATCCATTCTATCTCGCCCTGCTCTGTGAGAGATTCATAACCGGTGAAGAGCCCTTGAGCCGATAGGGCTTGAACCAGTTGCCAGCTCTCGTTGGTCAGCTCTCTGAAATCGAGCTCCGCCGTCTGGCCGATGAGTCTAACTGCTGCGTTGATGTCCCTGACGCCGGGGAGTTGCACGGATATGCGGTCGGTGCCCTGCTTCTGGATAATCGGCTCAGAGACGCCATATTCATTGACTCTCCTCTCAATGATTGCCATAACGCCTTCTACGTCTTCTGCAGAGGTCTCGTTGCCGCCAGCTTTGTAGACAAGGTGGGTGCCGCCGCTGAGGTCCAGACCGAGCCTCATCCCCAGAGTGTTGTTGCCGGGGCTGCTATCGCCTATGCTGGGCGCATCTCGGATCAGCACCTCAGACAGACAGAGGCCAAATATGACAGCGATGAGAGCAAGCCTGATTAGGTTTCCGCGGTTCACTAATCTCTCCCCAACCGTTTTGTCACGAAGTTGAGTGCTTCCTCAGCGGTACTGATCTCTCCCGCAGCCTGTGCCTCCCGTACTGCCTCCAGCAACTCGCCAATCTGTGGACCTGGGGCCAGTCCAAGCTTATCGACTAAAGTGTGACCGTCTATCAACTTGGGTGGGACGACTGTAGCTTGTTCCTGGAACCATTTGAAAAGGACGTACTGCGTCGTCTCTACGTGCCTGTGCCACTCATCGAGGTCGAGCGTAGGCCCACGGGCTGCAAGATGGTCGGCAAGGCTGAGGAACAGAGTATCGATCCCCACCTCTGCGGTATCTCGGAAGTACCTGTAGATTGCACGGCGCGATGGCATCTCTTGAGCCACCATATATCCAGGCCTCATATGGTGTTCAATCATTAACTGCACCATCTTTATCTCACGGTTACTGAATCTCAACCGCTCCATGAGTTGGACTGCCATGGCTGCCCCCAGTTTGGCATGCCCCAAGAAGCGCATCCGTCCATTTTGCTCCACCGTTTTGGTGGTTGGCTTGCCCAGATCGTGGAGCAGGCCTGCCAGCTTCAAGAGTGCCCTTCTGGTCCGCCCAGCGGCGATCTCGCCGGCGAAGTGCTGAGCAATGTCTGGCGACCGGGGGACCGAAGTTAGAAGCTCATCTTCCACCTCGCCACCCTCCTCTTGGAGCAGGCGTTCCACGGCGGCGACGGTCTCCAGGGAGTGGTCGAAGACGTCCCAGAAATGCTCCTTCGGCTGTGTTGCCCCTTTGGTTGCAGCTAACTCGGGCATTATCGGGGCGAGCAGGCCCAGGCGGTCGAGGTAACGGAAAGAGTGATACGCCCGCGGGGTCTCGACGATGCAACATAGCTCGTCTCGAAGCCGCTCCGCAGCGACGGTGGTGACGAGTCCATGGTCGCGCTGTATGAGGGCTTCGGTGGTGGTGTCAATGGAGAAGCTGAGCATTGCGGCA
>SOKG01000013.1 GCA_004376205.1 Dehalococcoidia bacterium
AAAGACCGAGGATCGACAAAGCGTTCAAGATCCTGGGAATAGAAGAGGAGGACATCAAGCGGGGCGAGAAGAGGCTGGAGCAATATTTGGACGTAGAATTGCTGGGTGTGCGTAGATTCCTTGGGATATGGATGCGGGAGCTTGTTAATCTCGTACTGGCAAGGGAAGAACACGATAAAGTAGTCTACAGCGATTTCCCGATGGAACTCCGGCCGTTGATGTCAATGATGCTATCAACCGATGAGAGGGAAGTATATTTCGCCACTCCGGGTCAAATAATAAACATGACCATTGGCCAGATCTTCGACAAACTCACCCCCTTTCTGGAGGCGGGGGAAGAGAGTGGCCTGCCACCCGGATCAGCCCATTGTGCTCTATATCAGACTCGGCTGGGGGCAATGGTTAAAGGGATAATCCCCTTCCCCGATCTGTCAGTAATAGCATCCTATCATTGTGACCAGCCGTCTGAGGCAGAGCAATTGCTGCATGAGGTCTACGGTGTTCCTGTAGTATACCTCGATAGCTGCCCGGATGCGAACTGGGGTGACTGGCCGAAATTCAATGACCACCGGGTTCGCTACTGTGCATCACAGGCACGCAAGCTCTTCCAGACCTTTGAGCACATGATCGGCTGTGAAATGACGGAGGAGGCGATACGCACCACCCATAAGGCGAATGCTGTATTCCGGCTGAAGTTCCAGCAGTTAGTTGAGCTCATTGGGCACGCTGACCCACAGCCGATAAGTCAGGCAAGTCTGGCACATGCCTTTTTCCTGAACTCTATGCCTACGAGAGACGTGGAGGGGAAGCAGGAGGCGCTTGAGATACTATATGAGGAGGTGCAGCAGAGAGTTGACCAAGGCAAGGGGATAGTCGAGAAAGGAGCCCCCGGTGTCTTCTGTACCGCCACGATAAGTGTAGATCCGAGTATAACGCGTATGATAGAGGAGACAGGCTTGGCCATTCGCGTTCAGATACCGTTCTGGCTCAGCCACTGGGTACTCACCAAACATCCATACACAGAATGGGCGGACATGATCGGCGTAGGCCCATGCCTGGACATACCTCATTCCTGTGAAGCCCATGTTGCTATCAACTTGGAGAACTGCAAGGCTTTCAACGTGGATGGGGCAATCAATTTCTCCCCGTACTCTTGCCGCGAGTGGGCTTGCACCATCATGATAACCAAGAAGGCTATAGAGAAAGAGTTGGGTGTGCCGGTGCTGGTCTTGGAGGGGGACTGCTATGACACCAGGAACTACAGTGCCAGCCAGCTAAGGACGAGAGTGGAGACATTTGCAGAATTACTGAGGTCGGCCAAGGCTGCAAAAGCAGCATAGAGGAATAATGATTACTGCGGGAGTTGATGTCGGGGCAGCCACTGCCAAGACAGTCATTGTGGCGGATGGCGAGATCCTGTCCTACGCTGTCACACCAACAGGCGACAGTGTTGCTCGAGCAGCAGAAGGAGTAACGAAAGCAGCCTTGGAGCTGGCAGGGCTCTCCATGGCTGACCTGCGCTTCATCATATCGACGGGTTATGGGCGGAACGTTGTTGCCTTTGCCAACAAAGCGGCGAGCGAGATTATCTGTCATGCCAGGGGGGTGAACCTCCTAATACCTGCGGCCAGAACGGTAATCGACATCGGCGGTCAAGATAGCAAGGTCATCGGGGTCCGAGAAGATGGCACCGTCAGCGACTTTGTGATGAATGACAAGTGTGCCGCCGGAACTGGCAGATTCTTGGAGGTTATGGCTGGGGTTCTGGGCCTCGACATCGAGGAAATGGGGCCGATATCCCTAACCAGCGAAGAACCCTGCCCCATAAGCAGTACATGCACCATATTTGCCGAAACGGAGATGGTCTCACTTCGCGCCGATGGGAGGACCAGAGAGGACCTCGTCGCCGGGATCCATAGGGCAGTGGCTTCAAGAGTAGCGGTCATGGGAAGAACTGTCGGCTACAGCGAGCAGGTCGTATTCACTGGAGGCGTCGCCAAGAATCTAGGGGTCAAGAATTCCCTCGAAGCCGCAATCGGGCTTACCATCCTGATTCCGGAGGAGCCTCAGATCATGGGGGCCCTGGGAGCAGCACTCCTGGCCAGAGGCGAGTTGAGTTCTCTCGCGTAGACAGATTCGTTACGACGGAAGGGTTCCCTTTTCTATTCTCCCGCGTCTAAGCACCAGGAAGAAGACAAGCGATGCGACCGCAGCCACACCAACCATGATCCCAATGATGAGAGGCACGTTTCGTGTTTTGCCCTATGTGAAACGCCCGATCGGGGTGAAACGGCCATGGTTCGGTAGTAGAATGGACTTATAGACTTGGAGGAGGCAACAATGGAGTGGCAAGAGTTGATTATGGATGGCTACGGTCGTGTGCTGGAGGAGATCGAGGTTGCGCTGACTGGGATGACTCAGGATGATCTAGACCAACAGCCTCACCCCGACTGCAACAGCATGGGCTGGTTGGCTTGGCATCTAACACGTGTCCAGGACGACCACATTGCTGACCTTATGGGGGAGGAACAGCTCTGGCTCAAAGACGGTTGGTACGCCAAATTCAATCGTGCGCCTGATCCCAAGGACATTGGCTGGGGGCACACATCGGGACAGGTGTCGTCTTTCAGATCGCCAGATGTTGCGGCGGTACTGGGGTACTACCGCGCGGTCCTGGACCGAACGAAGCGCTATATAGCCACCTTAACACCCACTGACTTGGACAGGGAGCTTAATGAGCCGTGGTTCCAGCCTCTGCCAACGGTAGGTGTGCGCTTGGTCAGCGTCTTGAGCGATGACCTCCAGCACGCTGGTCAGATCGCTTATGTGCGTGGTCTGCTAAAAGGCAAGGGTTGGTTGGAAGCCGCTAGTTCTACGGGATAGCCTCCAAGATGCGCCAACACCAGCGGTTAGCGCAGTGCTTCCGACGGGATCACGGGGGCTGTACCTTAGACAAACTGCATCGTCGGAATGTCCCGGTCATTTGACAGGCTCTTACCTGGCTCCTTGCCTAACGGGAGGACGAGAAGAACTGAGGTTGTATAGCCAAACGCTGTCAGCAGGCACTATGTTACATGAGCGACCTTGGCACAACTCGAGTGATTGAGCCCCATC
>SOKG01000251.1 GCA_004376205.1 Dehalococcoidia bacterium
GGATATCCGTTGGAAATTCCCCTCTCCGCGCTCGCCGTTCCTCATCATGGGGTAGAGAAGCCGGTCCGGGGCATAGACCCTCTGACGGTAAGCACGGCACCTTAGGCAATTCCTGAGCTGTGGCTCCTCTCCGTCATCGGTCTCCATGCGCACGATCACTCCGTCCTTGACATAGGCTTTGAGCAGACAGGCTCCACCACAGTTCATGTCGGTACCGATATAGTATGCCTTTTCGGCACTCGCCATATTCCCTCCTCCGAAAGACCTATTGCTCTTGCCGGCCAATACTGTATTAAGTACCTATGTAATCGGCATAATAGCGGGGCATGGGAACTACTGTGCCTGGCTCGTATTGGGATACGATGCAGGAAATAGTGTCCTTGAGCGCTGTTGGGCGCATGCGGTGACGGCTCTGCCCCTCTTGGAGAAGAAAGCTCCAATTGCCACTTCGTGCCCCTAACTCAGGAAAGCGCATTGGCCGTCCCAGTAGTCCTCCCTTTCCACAACTACCGCTGTCCCCTGTCCCATCCCGCCGCATATGGATGCCACACCGTATCTGGAACCTCGGCGATTCATCTCATGGGCCAGTGTCCCCACCATTCGTATCCCACTGGCTCCCACTGCATGGCCAATGCAGCAGGCACCGCCGTTGACGTTTACCTTCTCCGGGTCTATCCCAAATTCCTTTATCAAAGCCAGAGGCACTACCGCGAAGGCCTCGTTTGTCTCCCAGAGGTCTATATCTTTGGCAGACAGTCCTGCCCTCTCCAAAGCTTTCTTAGATGCCAAATACGCGCTGTAGCCCATGATTGCGGGGTCGCATCCCGCCAGGGCAGTAGACCTTATCGTAACCATCGGCTTCAACCCCAACTCCCTGGCTTTCTCCTTGGACATGAACATCGCCATCGAACCTCCATCGCTCTCTTTGGAGGAACTTGCGGCGTTAACCTTTCCATCTGGCTTATAGACAGGCGGCAGAGTGCGTATCTTCTCGATGGTTGAGTCAGGCCTCACATCTTGATCGTAATCGACGAGCGCTACTGTTCCATCAGGCAGCTTGCCCTCCACCGGGACTATCTCGTGCTTGAACTTGCCCTCTCTCTGCGCCGCAGCAGCCCTCAGGTTGCTTCTCAGGGCCCACTGGTCCATCTCCTCTCTGGAGATATCAAACTTGTCAGCAAGGTACTCAGCGGTGATGCCCATACCCAGCATGGCCTCTGGATCAACTCTGGCAACCATTTTAGGATTTGGATTCCCACGCGCACTGAATTCCTTGGCAAGCTCGACAAGGTCTGTGTCAGGGGTGATCACAGGGTTGGGGAAATGGGATAGGCTTTCTATGCCGCCGGCGATAACAATGTCTGCCGCGCCTGTTTGAATGGCCCATGCAGCAATCTGTGCACCTGACAAGCTTGAGCCGCACGCTCGGTCCACGGTTAAGCCCGTGACCTCAAAGGGGAAACCGGCCGCTAGGGTAATACTTCTGGCAGCTTGTGCCTGTTCCCCGAGTTGGGTTGGCGTTCCTATGATGATATCGTCAACTGAGGCGGGATCCACCTTCGTTCGTTTCATCAATGCCTCGACGGCGATGATTCCCAGGTCGTCGGAACGAACATCGGCAAAGACCCCTGGCCTCTTCTTGCTTGCCCTGCCAAAAGGCGTCCGCACAAAATCCACCATTACCGCTTCTCTTATCTCTGCCATTTCCGTTCCCTCCCCAATTCCTTTTGTTTTTGCGTTCCCTAGACTTGCGGCTCTCCCGGTAGCTTCAGCGCCCCGAGCAGTTCCTTAACCATTTCCGCTCAGAGTGTTGCTCAAGCGCTCCTGAACAGCTATTGCCCCGTTTATTATGCTGTCGATTAGTTCCTTCACCGTAGGGATGTCACGGATCATACCCACCACCTGACCGCAAGGCAACAAGGAGTTGTCCACATCTCCTGCTGACATCGCTTCCCGACTCTTCTCTCCAGCAACCAGTGGCAGCAAATCCTCTAGGGTAGCTCCTTTCTCTTCTAACTCTTGGACCTTCGAAACAAGCTCGGTGCGCAGGACTCTAATTGGATCACCGATTGTACCCAGAACGAGTGTGGATTCTGTGGACATTACATCTACGAGTCTGCTCTTCAGGTTGAGGTGAAGTAGGCACTCACGACTGGCCAAGAATCTTGTCCCCATCAGCACTCCCTCCGCCCCAAGTGCCAAGGCAGCAACAAAGCCCCGTGCATCGGCAATTCCCCCACCAGCAATTACAGGTATCTGCACTGCATCTACCACCTGGGGAATCAGCACAAGCCCACCAATGCCTTCCCTGCTAGGGTGGCCACCACACTCGAATCCCACTATTTCCACCAGATCCGCACCAAGGCTCTCCGCCTTGCGGGCATCCCTCAACCGAGCACATTTGTGCATTAGCTTGGCGTTACCTTTCTTAATGTGGTCGACCAGCTCTTCAGGGCTTCTGCCCGCAGTTTCAATTACAGTGACTCCCTCCTCAAGCACGGCATCGATATACTCGTCAGTGTTTTGCGGCCTTATCATTGGGAACAGGTTGATATTTACCCCGAACGGTTTATCGGTCAAGCTCTTTGCCTTTCTGATCTCCTCCCGAAGTGCCTGGCTCGTGTTGAACATGGTCGAGGCTATGCAGGCAAATGCGCCCGCATTGGCCGCTGCCGCCACCAGCTCTGCGGTAGAATGACCCTGCATAGTCCCCATAATCAGGGGATGCTCCACACCCAGTATCTCGGTGACCCTTGTCTTGAACTTGTTAGCCACTTGATACCTCCTTCTCTAAGCCGATTCCACGTTGCGGATGAGAAAAGAACAGCTTATCTGCTACTTACCCTTGAACACCGGCTCGCGCTTCTCCAAAAACGCCGTGGCAGCCTCCATGAAGTCCTCGGTGTTAAGGAGCTTTTCCTGAAGATCGACCTCGTGCTTCATGTGCTCCAGAATGTCTGTCCCCGCCATCCCGCTATGCAGGGCTGCCTTGGCCATCCCCACCGCCAACGGCGGGTTCTTGGCTATTCTCTCCGCCAGTTCCCTGGCTGCCTTCATCAGGTCATCATGGGGAACGACCCTGTTCACCAGGCCTATTCGATCGGCTTCCGCAGCATCGATGGTGTCGCCGGTTAGTATCAGCTCACAAGCCCTGGGCAGCCCAACGATGCGAGGAAGGGTGAAGGAGCCAGCGGTATCGGGGACAATCCCTCTCTTGACAAATACCATGCTGAACCTGGCCTTGTCCGAGGCGATCATGATGTCGCAGGCTAGTGCCAGCCCAAGGGCAGCACCAACCACCGCGCCATTTATGGCAGCGATTACTGGCTTGTTCATGTTTGCTATCCTAAGCACGGTGGCCACCAGGGTTCCCTTGCCGTAGGTTTGATCCTCCGGGTCCAGCATCGCTTGGGTTCTTTGCTCTTCACTGAGCTCCGCGGCTTGTTTCCCCAGGTCGGCAAACAGGCTGAGGTCTATCCCCGTGGAGAAATGCTTGCCGGCCCCGGTCATGATCACTGCCCTGATGTCGCGATCCATGCCTACCTCTCTGATCGCGGCATCGAGCTCGTTCATGAGAAATATGTCGAAGGCATTGCCTACATGGGGGCGATTGAGGGTAATGGTCGCTATGGGGCCATCTTTCTCCAGAATAAGCAACTTATAAACCATCTACCTCCTCCTTTTATTGTCTTGGTGGCGTCGAGGTCATCGGTGCTGAAAGACCTTTTCACCTCTCTGATTACGTGCTAGAGCCGGTGATTCTTCAACTCGCCATAAGGATAAGAAATGGATTGGTCTACGGTTTGTAGACAGCCTTTCAGGGAATTGGCTTCAGGGCGGTGTCACATCATCGGACTGACAGCATTCAGCTTGTCTGGGCGGCTTAATGTCATTGTGGCAATCCCCTCTGCCCTATCGAGGATTATAGACCATAGCTCATTTCTCAGCAACACTCGGTAGGTTAAAACGCCTGGCTAAGTCGATTCGGGCGTCCTGGAAGCGCCGGTCAGCTTCAAAGCCCTCGGCCATGGCATCACTTCCTAACTGAGTGCAGACTTGGTCAGGTTCTGCCCAGTCTCTAAGGTTCGACTTCAATAGACCCCCTCCTCCCTCAATCTGGCTAGGTCATCCCAGGTATAGCCGCAGAGCTCCATTAGTACCTCTTCCGTGTGCTGACCTAGCTCAGGAGCAAGTCTCTCCACCTTTCCCGGCGTCTCGCTCAACTTGACCGGGATCCCCGGCACCTTAACCCTGCCGTGAATAGGGTCTTCTATCTCCACAACGTATTCATTGGCTATCACCTGGGGGTCAGCGGCCAAGTCGGCAAAATCGTTCACCGGCGCCGAGGGGACTCCAGCCTCGCCGAGCAGCTTCAACCAATGGTCCCTCGGTTGGGCATGAATGATCTCCAGTAGCCTGGGCTTGAGTTCATCAAAGTTCTGCCCTCTCACCCCCTGATTCTCAAATTTGGGATCTTTCTCCAGCTCCTCGATGCCAAATACCTTGCAGAATTGAGGCCAGAATCTATCTGCCTGCAGGGCAGCGATAGCGAACCATTTGCCATCACGGTCCTGGTAAACGTAGTAAAGTGGGTTTCGGGCAGCTTTCATAACCGATCCTGGGGGGACGATACCCATCATAAAGTACATTTGAAACTGAAGACGGACCATTTCAATCTGGCCACCCAGCAGCGAAGCATCTACCCTTTGCCCAATTCCGAACCTTTCTCGGGCGAGGAGGGCCAGCAATATACCATAGGCCGTCATCACTCCGCCAACCTCGTCAGCGAAGCCAGCTCCGATGGGCGTGGGCACCAGGTCTTCCGATTGAGTGATGCTCCATATGCCACCCCTCGCCTGCCCGGCGAAGTCAGCAGACATTTTGTCCGCATCCGGGCCCTTAGGCCCAAAGCTCGAGCTATAGGCATAGATAAGCTTGGGGTTGTATTTCTTTAAGGTTTCATAATCCACCTTCAATCTGTTGGCAGCGCTCTCGCGATAGTTGGTCACGAAAACGTCCGATTTCTCTGCCAGCTTGTAAAGCACCTCTCTTCCCTTCTCCGTCGTCAGGTTCAGCACGATTCCCCTCTTGCCCCGATTCTGGTTCTGGTAGTAGAAATCAAGCGGCAATTCCACCCCGTACATCCTAAGCAGTCCTCGACCTGGTTCGCCTTCGGGTGGCTCTATCTTTATTACCTCGGCACCCATGTCTGCCAGCAGCGCCGTGGCGATCGGTCCCTGCTGCCATGCTGTCCAATCTAACACCCTGATACCTTCCAGTGGCTTAGACATCATCAATTCCCCCTATCAGGTTTCTTTGGGCTGCAGTCTGCCTCCTGCCTTAACGAGGCGACCAAGCCACTCCATGTTCTAGAGTTTTCTCCTATTCTGCCTTCTTGAATGCGTGAAGGGTTATCTCATCCGTGATCTTTTCGTAATCTGCCTCTACCGGCATGCCGATATACACCTCCTCTGGCTCCATAAGGCCATGGGTTATGAGACGAGGCCCTTCCTCCAGCTCCACCAGCAGGACGACCCATGGATAGGGCATAGCCGCATGTTGAATCGTGTAGCTGTGCACAGTGCCCTTGCCGCTGCAGCGAGCCCACTCGTAGTCAAAGGAGTTACAATGGGGGCACATCTCTATTGGCCAGAAACGGAACTTGCTGCACTTCTTGCACCTTTGCAGCAGCAGCTCATGTCGCTTCAGACCATCGTAGTACTCTTGGTTAATGGGGCCCGGCCACGGGGTCAACCTTGGTACTTCAGCCATGTGACTACCTCCTCTAGAGTGAGTGCAGGACCAGTGCGCCGGTGGGGATGCCGCTGCCAGCAGTAGCCAGCACATTCTTGCAATCGGGCACCTGTACCAGCGAGGTGCCCCTTATCTGGCGCACAGCCTCAACTACTTGGTTCAAGCCATGGATGTAGGCCTCGGAAAGGCAGCCGCCGCTGGTATTGGTGGGAAGCCTGCCGCCTATTTGCAGTGCTCCATCCCTGACAAACGGTCCGCCCTCCCCGAGCTTGCAGAAGCCAAAGCTCTCCAGCTGCATTATCACCAGCGGGGTGAAGGCGTCGTAGAATTGGACACAATCTATGTCCTCAGGCCCTATCCCTGCCTCCTTCCATAGATATGGAGCAAGGCGTGTATACTCCTCCAGGTCGGCGATGTTCTGGCGCTGATAGCTGGTCATCATCTCCATCCAACTCCCGGTCCCCTGCTCAGCAGCCATTATGTAGGCCGGCTTCTGCTTCAGGTCCTTTGCCCTCTCCGGCGAGGTCACGATCAGGGCAGCAGCACCATCTGTCTCCTGACAGTAATCAAATAGGCGCAGCGGATAGGCGATCATCCTGGCATTGGCGTGATCCTCAAGCGTCAGAGGCCTTCCATGCATCATCGCCTTGGGGTTCATGTTGGCATGCTTCCTGAAGGCGACAGCTACCTCCCCGAGATCAGTGGTCTTGGTCCCGTAGTTGTATGTGTGCCTTTGAGCCATTACCGCGACCATGGAGCCCGGTGCCATCAGGCCAAAGGGTATGGAATACTGGAAGTGCCCCGCCATTGGCATGACCGCGCCCATTTGCCCGTAGCGGAAACCGGAGCGCTCGTTTAGCGCCCGGAAGCATGCCACGTAATTAGCCTTGCCCAGGGCCACCGCCATAGCCGCCATTTGCACGATGCCGCAGCCGGCACCGCCGCCGAAGAAAACCTCGGGGAAAAACCTCAGATTCTCGATGCCAAAGTTCCTCGCTATCTCATCGACCTGGTTGCTGTCCACCGAGAACCTCACTATGCCGTCGATCTCCTTGGGGCTTATCCCGGCATCCTCGCAGGCTGACGATATCGCCTCTAACGCCAGGCGCATCTCGCTGCGGCCCGAATTCTTGGAGTACTCGGTCTCTCCGATGCCAACAATACAGGCCTTGTCCTTCAAAGTCTCCGCCATCGCTCTAACCCCTTTCTTATCGGACATAACCCCACAGGGTAGTGGACAGGTGTTACCGGCTGCCCTCACCAGCCCTGGTAGGCAGAGCCATGGTAATTTGGGCATTACAGAAAGGATCATCTTGGGTTACAGAGTTAATCTGCAATTCTACTAGGTGCAGACCTGACAGGTAGCCTTCGTCCTCTGCCCCAATCCATTTTTTGATAATCTTGCCTGACACCGTCATCGTATCACCGGCACAGCAATTCCCCTCGATGTTGAACCGAGTCCTCTTTAGTTCTCCTTCGGGACCACTCCAGTCGGTCGCCAGCCTGGACAATATCCCTTCGGCATGCATGATGTTGACGATTACATTCTTTTGCTGCGCCTTTTGAGCAAAATCTTTGTCATGGTGTATCGGGTTGGTGTCTCTTGTAGCCCAGGCCCCACCACTGATCTTAACCGCTGTCATTACCATCGAGTAGGAGCCAATATCCTGACCTTCCGCCACATCCTCCCAATAAACCTTATTCTGGGGCATCATTGACCTCCTTCGCCTTCTTCCTTTGGTTTGTACTTCAACACGGTCCTGACTTCTCGACCTACCATCTCTCCCCTCTGATTATAGTAAGTCTGGGTGGTGGTGATGAAGTGACCCTCTCCGATACGTGTCCGCTTTAGATCTGACACGGTGTCAAGCTTCATGATGTAGTGGAGTTTATCGCCAGGGCGCACCGGCTTGTGGAATTCATGGATCATATCTGTAGCAATCCAAGTGTCCACGCCGGGGAGCTCGAGCTCCGCCATGGGCAACCAGGGGAACTCAGGAAAGGGCCACATCCGGGGCATGCACCACACCATCAGCATCTGGGGAGGCGCAATGATGCCACCATACTTGCTGTTCTTGGCATACTCCTCATCGGTGTACAGAGGGTTGGGGTCCTCCATCATTTCACAATAGTGCCTGATCATCGACTTGGACACCTCATCCGGGGCATAGAAGGGTTCAGATTCCTTGCCTAATAATGCCGTGTCTTTCTCGGTCAGTGCCATTTCAGTTCACCTCCGTAAGTACATTTAGAGCACTCCTCTCCACTCTCTGGATCCAGACTGTTACATCCTGTCACCTCCTGCTCGATGGCCCGGCGAATGGTACCGCTACGCCGAGATGAAGGCCTAGGCGATTGCTCCTATCTCCCTCAGCCTGTCGATATCGTCCTGGGAATACCCCAAATCTCTAAGAACCTCCTCTGTGTGCTGTCCAGGTAGAGGTGCTGTGTTTCTGATCTCACCTGGTGTCTCCGAGAACTTCACCCCGATCCCCACTTGCTTAACCTTGCCTAGCTTGGGGTGGTCAACTTCTACCACCATCCGGCGGTGGAGCACCTGGGGGTCGGAGAAGACCTCATCGAAGTTGAGCACCGGTGCAATGGAGATATCCTTGGGGCCTAGGAGCTGGAACCACTCATCCCTTGTTTTGGTCGAGAAGATTTGCCCCAGTTGTGAGGCTACCTTTTCTTTCTCGCTGCCCGTGGCAAACTGGTATGGGACTAGGTCTTCTCGCCCCAGTGCCCGGCAGAGGTTCTCCCACAACCTGACTTCAGTGCAGCCAATGGCAATGTGCCCCCCGTCCTTCGTCTCATAAACGTGGTAGCAAGGCATTGCCCCCGTCAACGGGGTATCACCCCACTTAGGCACACCGCCACCGGCGAAGAGCACGGATGCTTCCCAGGCCAACAGTGAGACCACACCATCGACCATGGCAACGTCGATAAACTGTCCTTTGCCCGTCCTCTCCCTGGCGAGGAGAGCAACTGCGATGCCAAAAGCGGCTTGCAGTCCTCCTCCAGCGTAGTCCCCCAGCAGGTTGAGCGGAACCGCTGAGCGACCCTCCCTGATGCCCATAGCGCTCAGTGCTCCAGCTACGGCAATATAGTTGATGTCATGTCCCGGCAGATCGCGGTAGGGGCCATCTTGTCCATAGCCTGAAAGCGAACAATAGACAATCTCCGGGTTTATTTTTTTCACTGTTTCGTAGTCTACTTTAAGCCGCTTGACCACCCCGGGGCTGAAGCCCTCGAGAACGGCGTCTGAAGTCCCCACCAGTTTGTAGAAGACCTGACGGGCCTCGTTTGTCTTCAGGTTGAGAATGATGCTCCTCTTGTTGCGATCCAGGGCGTAATAGGCAGCCCATGTTTCCTCATCGACATCCACGGGTACAATGCCAAACCCCGGCTGCTCGATCTTGATCACCTCAGCACCAAGGTCGGCCAGGAGCATGGTGCAGAAGGGTCCCGGCCCCATTCGAGACAGGTCCAGAATCTTTATCCCGGCCAGCGGCAGTGCCATTGGTATTTCCCCCTTAGATTCTTCTCCCGAGGGCGACTGTCCTGTTCTACCAGTGGGACATGTGCTTTCGACTGCGTCCTCAGCTGCGCTGTTGTTAGAGTGGTGGATTGCCCTGTAGAGGTGCCGGTGTTCTTTCTAGATCGTCCCGCATGTCGCTTGGATCGGGGTCATTTTGCCCTGAGTTCGCCATATTATAAGGTCGCTAGGAGGAAAAGTCTAGCAGGGATAGTCTGCTGGGGGTTAGGTGGCTATTGACTTCCTGGTGTTATGTGCTGCGATTTTCAAAATCAATCCAGGGAACAAGGATGCCATTGGACTACTTGACAACCTGTTTGAGCCGTTATTATACTTTTTATGTAATTTTGTCTTGACAAGCTGTTTGCAGCGTTGTATACTCTATAAGGTTACGATGGTAATTGTAAACGACACAAGTTAATAGCGGATTCATAGGCTGGTGTGGACTTAAGAGTGCGGCTTGAGTAACATCAAGCCGCTCTTAATGTTGAAAAAAGAGCACCTTAAAAACTGAATAGAGTTCTGTCTGTAGTTTAATGTAGGTCAAGCTACTAAGGGCGCACGGGGGATGCCTTGGTGCCAAGAGCCGAAGAAGGGCGCGGCGAGACTGCGAAAAGCCTCGGTGAGCTGTCGGGCAAGCTGAGCCGGGGATTCCCGAATGGGGTAACCCACTCAGGTAAAACCTGAGTACTCCTAGCTGAACACATAGGCTAGGAGGGGTAAGTGGGGGAACTGAAACATCTAAGTACCCCGAGGAAAAGATATGTATTCCCTGAGTAGTGGCGAACGAAAGGGGAACAGCCCAAACCCTGGTGACTCAGTGGACTCGAGTCCTATGTCATCAGGGGGTTGTAAGACATGACTTGGAAAGGGCTCGAGACCTTTCCGGGAGTTACAAACCATAACCCTAGCTGAAGGTCTCTGGAATGAGCCGCCGCAGAGGGTGAAAGCCCCGTAGGCGAAAGGGGAAGGCTCCTGGTCATGATCTTGAGTACCACGGGACACGTGAAATCTTGTGGGAAGCTGGGGTGACCACACTCCAAGGCTAAATACTCTTGGCGACCGATAGTGAACTAGTACCGTGAGGGAAAGGTGAAAAGAACCCCGGGAGGGGAGTGAAAGAGATCTGAAACCGTGTGCCTACAAGCAGTCAGAGCCCTTCCTCGGAAGGGTGATGGCGTGCCTATTGAAGAATGAGCCGACGAGTTAATCTGTGTAGCTAGGTTAAGTCGCTTACGCGACGGAGCCGTAGCGAAAGCGAGTCCGAATAGGGCGATGCCGCTTCGGCGGCAGGTTGCATGGATTAGACCCGAAGCCGGGTGAGCTAACCATGGCCAGGGTGAAGGTCGCCTAACCGCGACTGGAGGCCCGAACCCACCAGTGAGGCAAAACTGGGGGATGAGCTGTGGTTAGAGGTGAAATGCCAACCGAACCCGGAGATAGCTGGTTCTCCCCGAAATGCATTTAGGTGCAGCCTCGGGTGTTGAGTTGCGCAGGTAGAGCGCTGGATGGGCTAGGGGGCAAGCAGCTTACCAAACTCAACCAAACTGCGAATGGCGTAACTAGAAAGCCCGGGAGTGAGACGGTGGGGGATAAGCCTCATCGTCGAGAGGGAAACAGCCCAGACCATCAGCTAAGGTCCCCAAGTGTAGGCTAAGTGGTAAAGGATGTAGAGTTGCTCAGACAGCCAGGATGTTGGCTTAGAGGCAGTCACCATTTAAAGAGTGCGTAACAGCTCACTGGTCGAGTGACTTTGCGCCGAAAATGTAGCGGGGCTTAAGTCTACCACCGAAGCTATGGGTTCGATTTATCGGACGGTAGGGGAGCGTTGCCTCCGCGTCGAAGCCTCGTCGTGAGTCGGGGTGGAGTGGAGGGAAGTGAGAATGTCGGCATGAGTAGCGCCAGGCGTGTGAGAAACACGTCCACCGTAAGCCTAAGGTTTCCTACGGAAGGTTAATCCGCGTAGGGTTAGTCGGGCCTAAGCCGA
>SOKG01000248.1 GCA_004376205.1 Dehalococcoidia bacterium
CAGAGTGATGTAATTTAGAATCATTCTAAGGGACAGCCCCGTATCCCTTAAAACTCTTATAACATTAACAGTTAGTAGGCCAAAAGTAGCTACTTATCGTAAATATCTTACAAATACTGTGCTAATATTGTAAACCTTCTTAGGATTTTGGGGGATTCTAAGGGAAGGGAAGTAGAAGGGGAGGTATATATAAGAAAGAAGAGTAAGGGAATCCCTTCTTCTTCTTCTACTACTACCTGAACGGTTGTTCTAAACACTATATATAGTGTTTCATAAGCTATTATCTCAGATGGCATACCGCGGGTGGTATATCGCCTGAAGCAAAGTCCTAATATATTTATGAATGATTAGATATTATACTGTTATCGAGCGGTCTATCGCATCGTTAATAATATAAAGACGGTCCTGCAAGAGTATCAGACGTCGTACTATTAAGGCAAGACAATGACTCTAACAAGCAAGCGACGGGTCTTCGTTGAAGAGTATCTTAGATGCTGGAACGCCACAGAGGCAGCCAGGCGCGTTGGTTATAAACATCCCAACAAGCTGGGGCCTCGATTGGTGAAAGTTGGTATTATCGCTGAGGAAATCAAACGCCGTATTGCTGAAAAAGCGATGGCTACTGACGAGATACTGCTGCGTCTCGCAGATCAAGCCCGTACCGATATGGGACCATTTGTCATTGAGAGCGATGATAACCTCACGCTGGACTGGGAAAAACTGAAAGAAGCCGGCCTCACTCACCTCGTCAAATCACTCACCCCCACCCGCTATGGCACAAAGATCGAACTCCACGATGCGCAAGCAGCCCTCATGCATCTGGCCCGATCACATGGAATGTTCAAGGATAGAATGGATATCACCAGTGGTGGCGAGCCCATCGTTCAGAAGGTGAAAGGCTTTGACGACGTATGAATTTGAGGTTCTCGGCGGCGTTAAAGCCTTCGTCAACCATCGAGGCTTAGAAGTCATCATCCACGGCCCGGCCGAAACCGGTAAGACCATAGGTGCACTTTACAAACTTCACATCTGCGCCAGTCAATATGAAAATGCCAGTATCGTTTTATGCCGCAAGACGTTGACTAGTGCCTATAGCACAGTACTGCAAACCTTCCAAAAGAAGGTGTTGAGAGGTAATCCCAAAGTCCAAATCTATGGTGGCGAGAAGCCGCAATGGTTTGATTATCCAAACGGCTCCCGCATTTGGATGGCAGGAATGGATAAATCGAGCAAAGTGCTGTCAGCAGAGCACGATTTGATCTACGTCAACCAGGTGGAGGAGTTAAGTCTACCTGAATGGGAGACTCTCACCACTCGCACCACAGGCCGAGCCGGCAACATGCCCTACTCTCAGACCATCGGCGATTGCAACCCGGCTGCCCCAACTCACTGGATACGGAGTAGAGCGCAGTCAGGCGCATTGACTTTAATCGAGTCCACACATCGGGATAACCCAACGCTCTTCGATCCAGTTACTAAAGAGATCACCGCTCAGGGCCTCCGCACCTTTCAAACCTTGGACGCTCTCACTGGAGCCCGATACATGCGCCTCCGCAAGGGCCTCTGGGCTGCGCCGGAGGGAGCTATCTACGACGTCTTCGACGAGGAGCGGCATAAGGTTAAGTCCTTTCCCATCCCCCTGCTCTGGCCTCGGATGGTGGGGATAGATCCCTTTGGCGCTTACATCGGCGCTCTCTGGCTGGCCTTCGACCCGCAGAATAACGTGCTCAACGTGTACAGGGAATATTGCGAGCCGTTTGGGGTGACCACGCCAGACCACGTCAAGAACATCCTGCAATTGTCCCAGGGTGAGACTATCTTCGCCTGGGTAGGAGGCGGGCCGTCCGAGCGCCAGGCCCGCTCGGACTGGACCGGCGCCGGCATACCTCTCGTGGAGCCGCCCATCTCGGACGTATGGGGTGGGATCGACCGGGTGTACAACCTGTTGAAGGATCACGCTTTGGTCATCCACGACTGCTGCGTCAATCTGCTCTCTGAGATTGGGAGCTATAGGCGGAAGATGGACAGGGACGGCGTGGTGACCGAGAAGATAGAGGACAAGGAGAAGTTCCACATGTTGGACGCTCTGAGGTACATCGTCGCCTGGCTCACCGAGCCGCAAGAGACGACCAGCGTGATCTACCCATTACAACAGATCGGAAGGTATTGATGGATAAAAACGGGATTATCATTTTTCTACTTGCTGGTGGTGTTAGTGTCCTTACGATTGTTTTGCTCAGGCTATTGCTCAACGGGTAATGATATGATTGACCAAAAGACCATAGAGCGCACCATCGTCGGCAAATATCCGCTGCACTTTCACGTGATATGTTGCCCTCACTGTTCTGAAGAGGTGACACGCGCTGTGTGCAATTCAGCCCGTTGTGGATTTCCTGCTGAGAGCAAGCACAGTTTCCCTTTTGGCGATAATTATTATTGCTTGTGTGGGCATCCTTTCTACGCCAGCTTTGGAATGACGGAGGTAATCAGTGGTGGAACAACAACAAGTCATACAGGAGACTATCGTCGGCAAGCGCATCGTGGCGGTGGCATGGTTGTCATTCCCTTCAACTGAAGGTGCTTGTGAATTGGAATCGATCACGCTGGAGGATGGGATCAAGTTAAATTTATGGGCTAACGATTGGGAGGGGGTCGTTGCCGAAATCGAGGAGAATAAAGATGACGACGCTTAGAGAACGCTTCACTGACTTGCTTCTGGGTGACGAACGCCGCCGCCTGCAGGAAAGCGCCCAGCTGCTCTACAACGCCTATCTCGAAGGCCCCTTCACCTTGCCACCGGACCAGCTCCTCGCACAACTCAAGGAACAAGACCCCGCCCTCCTCCCCGCCCACGTTCATCAACTCTACTGGGATCAACTCTGAACTACTTGGTACTGATTAGCCCTCACCGCCGAACTCGGCAGGGCCATCGACGAATCCCGCCGCCTCTGGAAGTACAATCCCTTGGCTCAATGGATGATCAACCTCTGGACTAACTACGGCTTCGGCGAGAACATCGTCATCATCCCAGAAGACGAGGATGCCATAGAAGTCTGGGATGAGTTCTGGAAGGCCGACCGCAATCAGTCGGTGTTAGCACAAGACAA
>SOKG01000300.1 GCA_004376205.1 Dehalococcoidia bacterium
ACCTACCATGCAAATGACGGGACAGACGACTCCAACACCGCCACGGTGACCATCACCATCAATCCGACCAACGACGCCCCGGTGGCGGTGGATGATGCCTACAGCGTGGATGAGGACGACACCCTCAACGAGGCCGCACCAGGCGTACTCGGCAACGACACCGATGTGGACGGTGACACGCTGACGGCAGTTCTGGATACCGGTGTCAGCGATGGCACGCTTACCCTCAACGCTGATGGCTCCTTCACTTACGATCCTGATGCCGACTTCCATGGCAGCGATAGCTTCACCTACCATGCAAATGACGGGACAGACGACTCCAACACCGCCACGGTGACCATCATCGTCACTCCTATGAATGACGCGCCGGTGGCGGCGGATGACAGCGCCACAACCAATGAGAATACCCCGGTGAACATCGATGTGCTGTTCAACGACAGCGATCCCGATGGCGATCCCATGATGGTGACCGCTGTCAGCGACCCGCCGCATGGCAGCACTGTCATCAACCTGGATTACACCGTCAACTACACCCCAGATCTCAACTACAATGGTGCTGATAGCTTCACCTACACCGTTAGCGATGGCACCGATACCGATACGGGCACCGTCTCCATCACCGTCAACCCGGCTCCTGCCCCGGTGGTGTATGGGGGGCCGGTGTCCGCGCCGCCCGTATTGCTGTCGATTGAGGTAACACCTGGGGAAGCCACGATTGCGGAGGGCGAGGCCCGGCAGTTTAGGGCTGTGGCAAGCTATTCTGGTGGCACCACTCGCAATGTCACCGCTGAGGCTACCTGGGGTAGCTCTGATAACAACGTGGCAACGGTTGATGCAGGGCTGGCTACCGGGGTAGCAGAGGGCACCACAGGCATCACAGCGACCCTGGACGGGGTAACGAGCAATGAGGCTGCCTTGAGCGTGACCGCTCCTGCTGTGGTGTCGGTCGAGGTAGCTCCGGAGAGTGGCACGATTGGCGTTGGCGATACTGTGCAGTTTACGGCCACGGCGACCTATTCCGATGGCACTACCGTCGACATCACCGGCCAGGCTACCTGGAACAGCTCCGATCCCGATGTGGCAACCATCAACGCGGAAGGTTTGGCCACTGGCGAGGGTGAGGGGACTGTGGAGATAACAGTAACTCTTGATGGGGTAACGAGCGATCCGGTCACTCTAACGGTCACTGCGGCGGGCGCAGTGCTGCAATGGTGGGCCATTCTGGCAATAGTCGCTGGGTCGTTGGCTTTGGCGTTATTGCTCTTTACGATGCTACGGAGAAGGCGGGGGTTAGCAACCGGAGGAAGCTGAGCAGCCGAAGTGAGAAGATTCTGGGCTTGATACGTAAGCCTTTTCGATGACAAGGAAACCCTCTATTGGGAGGGTTTCCTTGCTATCTAGACGGCCTCTGTGTGTGCAGTAAGTTCACGTTCGGCGTCAGGAGCACGGTCGGCCATGTTGAAAGAGCAGTTCTCCATATAGTCGGCACTGCTGTCAATCAGAAGGGTGGTCATTCCCGGCATCATTATCGCTGCAGTTGCAGTTGGGGTGGCTGCCTTTTTGCCTGCTTGAAGGAAGCTTGGTGAGGTAGCGTGCTCTGTGGAGGCTTGCTTCTGTCCCATCTCATGGTGAAAATCCAGGGCTTCCCCCTTGTCTCTCTCCTTAGCAGAAGCTAGTAGCCGTTCTACCCCAAAACCGAGGATGGTGATGCTCATTACCGTTTCCAACAACAAGATAACCTTGTTGCTCTCGTAGATGTATACCCCGCCATACACCCAAAAAAAGGCGAAATGTATGACCAGGATTATCCCCAGAGCAATTACAAGACAGGAGGCTATTACATCTTTGGCGGTCATAGTTGCGTCACTGTCTTTTTGTAGGTCGGAAGCCAGGCCGAAACTAGCTTATTGCCTGCGCTTCCACCAATAAAAGTCTAAGTTGTCTTCTAATGGAGCACAATCACCTAAATGTCCCGAATGAAGCTAGGAAATAGTAACGAATCTGGTACTAGTACTAGCTTGCTTCTAGGGTCCTGCCGTATGGCAGAATGCCTGTCTCCTCTCAAGGCCAGTTGGACTGGACGCGAAAGAGCTGGTGCTCTTGCTGCCGATTCTGTGGTTGTAGAACCCCATGCTCATTGATTGTTGACAGATGTCAGAGATGATGGTGCCGGTGGATCTGAGGATTGTGGCCGAATAGCGTCTGTGCTATAATTTGCTGCGGTCAGGCTTGTGAAAGGAGGCACAAATGGTAGGGATTAGGTCGTATGGTGCCTATATACCGCTGTATAGGTTGGAGCGGTCTGAGATCGTTAAGGCGTGGCGAAGCCCGTTCCCTGTACCCGGTGAGAAAGCTGTTGCTAACTATGACGAAGATAGCTTAACCATGGCTCTTGCCGCTGCCTGGGACTGTATCAGGGGCATCGACCGCAGGGAGATAGACGGTCTGTTCTTTGCTTCGACAACGTCTCCCTATAAAGAGAAGCAGGCATCGACAATCATAGCGGGGGCAATGGCTCTGCGCCGAGATATACTTACGGCGGACTTCGGGGGTTCCCTGAGGGCGGGGACAATCGCCCTGAGGGCGGCAATTGATGCGATCAAGGCGGGATCAGCCAAGAACGTTCTGGTAACGGCCGCTGACCTTCGCCTGGCGGGCGCCAACGGGATGAATGAGATGTTCTTCGGCGACGGGGCAGGGGCTGTTCTCATCAGCAATGACATGGTGGCCGCTGACTTTGTGGGGGGCCATACAATATCCGAGGACTTCATGGATATGTGGAGGTCGGACAGGGATACCTTTGTTCGCTCCTACGAAGAGCGATTCGTACGTGAGAAAGGGTATACCCGCATAGTCCCCGAGGGGGTTACGGCTGCTATGAATGAATATGACCTCAAGCCGCAGGACATTGCAAGGTTCGCTTGTTTCACCGATGACCCCAGGCATGTGAACGCAGCGGCGAGGATACTGCAATTCGACCCTGCTCAGGTTCAGGACCCCATGTTCATGACCACGGGCCTTACCGGTACACCTATGCCTTTGATGTTGCTGGTGGCGGCCCTGGAAGAGACCAAGGAGGGCGATAGAATTCTCGTCTGCGGCTACGGCGATGGCTGTGATGCCTTGATCTTCAAGGTCAATGGCCAGATAGAGAATGTACGGGACCGTGGCGGCATAAAGAATCACCTGGCGTCGAAACGCGTGATGGCGAACTACCAGCAGTATGTACTCTGGCGCAGGCTTATGCATATGGAGCCTCAGTCTCGTCCTGATCGGCCGACTATATCCCTGTCAGCTCTGTGGAGGGACCGAGAATGGGGGCTTGCCCTCTATGGCTCCAGGTGCAAGAAGTGTGGAACCCCTCAGTACCCGGTGCAGCGAGTATGCCTGGTGTGCCAGGCTGTAGACCAGTACGAACCGTACTCTTTTGCCGACAAGAGGGGGAAGCTTACCAGCTTCTCCCATGATCATCTGGCTATCACTGAAGTCCCGCCAATCACCGTGGCAGTGGTTGACTTCGAGGGCGGGGGAAGGCTTACGTGCAACCTGACTGACCGTGAGCCTGACGAGACCGTGAATGACATGGATGTGGATATGACGTTCAGGTGGATGCACTATGTGGGAGGGGTCCACAGCTACTGGTGGAAATGCAGGCCGGTACGATTCTAGGATCACGATAGTCTGGGCATAAGGAGGAGCAATGGAGAGTATAAGAGATAAGGTTGCCATAGTGGGCATGGGCTGCACCAAATTTGGGGAGAGATGGGATGCCAGCCAAGATGACTTGATCATCGAGGCGGCCCTGGAGGCCTATGAAGACGCTGGTATAGAGCAAAAGGATGTCCAGGCGGCATGGGTGGGAACCATGTTCTCGGGAGATACCGGGAGAGTCCTGGCTGAGCCTTTGAAGCTGCAGTTCATCCCTGTTACTAGAGTGGAGAATATGTGTGCCACGGGCTCGGATGCCATGAGGAATGCCGCCTATGCTGTAGCCGCCGGGGTGTACGACATAGTCCTGGCCCTTGGTGTTGAAAAACTTAAGGACACCGGCTGGATGGGCCTTGGAGATGTGCCTTTCCCCAGTACTGGCAGGGGCTTAATAGGGTCGCAGGGTGTAAGCGGCCCCAGTATGTTTGCTCTGCTCGCCACAGCCTACTTTGCCAAGTACGGCCTGAGCCCGCAGGAGGGCAAGAGGATGATAGGCATGATCTCGGTGAAGAGCCATCGCAACGGCGCCAAACACCCCAAGGCACATCTGCGCCGAGAGGTAACCATAGAACAGGTGATGAACGCGCCCATAATCGCCTGGCCACTGGGGCTGTTCGATTGCTGTGGTGTTACCGATGGAGCGGCATCAGCAATCCTGGTTCGCGCCGAGATGGCCAAGAAATTCAGGCCTGATCCCGTACACATTAAGGCACTGCAGATATCGGTGGGCCAATCTCAGGGCTTCTCCAGGTCTGATTTCGACTACACCAGCGTGTATGAGACTGTCCATGCCGGCAAAGCAGCCTATGCTGAGGCAGGGATAAAGAACCCCCGTGAGGAACTAAGCATGGCCCAGGTCCACGATTGCTTCAGCATCACCGAGGCTATTATCATGGAGGACCTCGAGTTCAGTCCCAGGGGGCGGGTAAAAGAGGATGTTGACTCGGGATTCTTCGAGCTAACCGGTGGGCTACCCTGCCAGACGGATGGCGGCCTGAAATCATTCGGGCACCCCATCGGCGCTACCGGGCTGAGGATGATGTATGAATGCTACAAGCAGCTTCAGGGCAAGTGTGGTGAGCGGCAGTTGAAGAATCCCAAATTGGGGCTGACTCACAACCTGGGTGGGTTCCCTGCCAGCGCTACCGTTAGTTGTTGTATCGCTGGTCTGTAGGTAGAGCAAGAGGCGGATAAATGATTCGATGCATCCGCTAACTTGAAGGAACGAAAAAGGTGGTGCTTCCTGAATCCAGAAGCACCACCTTCTACTTCGACCCTGCTATCTGTCTTGCGTCTAGTCTCCTATTTCCACTGCGCAGTCTTTGGGAGGCCCTGTTCCAGGATTGTTACCGCCTCTTCGACCATGTCGTCGATTATTTGCTTGGCGGTCCTTCGCCTGTTCAAGAGCCTGGTAGCTTGGCCGGCCGGAGTCACCAGCATCTCTTCGAATTCCTTCTGGTCAGCGTGCTCGTAGGCATAGTCCACTATGTCCAGTGTCAGCAGCATGTGGAACGGCCAGCCCAGAGGTGGCTTGGGCCCCTTGTCCCAGATCTCAGTATAGGGGGTCCTGAGCTGTCGCATCGTCTTGCCGCTGATTGCCTTGGTGATAACGGCGTCGCGCTCAGTAGCGGCGATGACCCTGTCCTTCTGGCCTTCGGTGAACGTCGCCTCGGGTGAGAGCAGGAACATTGAGCCGCACCAGACCCCGACCGCACCCAGGGCTAGAGCAGCGACCAGCCCTCTCCCGTCGGCAATACCGCCTGCGGCAGCGACGGGGATCGGTTTGACCGCATCCGCTATCTGCGGTACCACAGCCAGGGTGCCGATATTGCCGGTATGCCCCCCGGCGTCGTACCCCTGAGCCACTATGACGTCTACCTGGTCTTCGACATGCTTAAGCGACATCCTAACGTTGGCGCCTATGGCGATGGTCTTTATTCCCCGTGACTTGCACTCGGGCATTATGTCGCCCAACCTGCCGAGACCGGCGGCGAGTACGGGGACCTTATTATCAAGGCAAACCTGGATCAATGCCATCGTCCCTTCCGAGGTCCACAGAGCGCCGCCCCTTGTGCTGTAGAAATCGTCGGGAATGTTAAACTTCTTCCTCAACTCTTTCGCGTACTCAAAATAGTCGTCGGGAATATACTTCATGAGCCCCTCTTTGCTAATCCCCTCCATGTCTTTGAGGCTATCTGGCAGCAATAGATCGATCGCGAAGGGCTTGCTGGTACCTTTTCTGATCTCCCTGATCGCAGCATCCAGCGTATCGGGTTCGTAGACAGCTCCCCCGAGGGTGCCCAGTCCACCGGCCTCCGATACTGCGATGACCAGCGGCGGGTCGGAGAACCCACCCATGCCTGCCTGGATTATGGGGTATTCGATTTCAAGTACGTCGCATAATCTTGTGTGAAGCTTTCTTCTAGCCATTTTTAGTCTTATCTCCTTAGCTATCGAGTTATCAGCCTCTCGATGGAAGGACAACTGTGGCGGTGCCAGGAGTGGTTATCTCCCCCTTGCCATTCTCCACCCCGATCTCCAAATCGAGGCAGTGTTCGTCGCCATCAACGTATTTATTGGTAACCTTCCCCTTGCACTGCCAGGTCTCCCCATCCTGTGGTTCATTCATGGTCTTCATCAGACGGGGATAGTCCAGGCCGCGGTATTGACAGGAGAACTTCTTCATGAAGCCCTCATCACCCATCCAGTTTGTCACAAGCTGGATCAGCCAGGCGTGCTTGAGCAGACCGTGGACAATGGTTCCTCCGGTTCCCTGGGATTTGCCGAAGGCATCCTCATAATGATGCGGGTTGAAATCACCGCTCGCCCCTGCCCATTTCACCAGCATCACCGAGTGGGCAATCTTTGGCAGCGTCGGCAATTCAGCGCCGACCTCGACATCTTCCCAGTATATTTGTTCTTTTGCCATTTTTCCCTCCACAGGATTAGAGTTGACGGCCAATTAGGTGTTGTGTTGCCTTGGCTACCAGGTCGCCGTTCTGATTAAGATAGCTTGTCTCGAATTGGCAGATCATCATCGTGCCCGTCCTGCCTTCTTTCGCGGTTACGTCTTTGACCTTGGGACTGGCTATCAGAGTATCGCCGGCGCGCACTGGCTGATAGAATTCGTACGATATACCGCCGTCCAGAATTCCAGCATAGCCCGCGTTGATCATGGCCGTCATCAGGCCGACTATCCCTTCCGATGCGGCGATGGCCTTTGCACTCCAGCCAAAGAAGCCCGGCGGGGCGATGATGCCACCGTATCTCGACTTGCTGGCATACTCTTCATCGTAGTAAAGGGGATTGTCATTCCCTACGGCATCGGCATGCCTTCTTATCGCCCCTTTCTCGACTTCCCTAACATGTGGCGGATCTACTTTCCCTATGTACTGCTTCAACTCATCTAGAACCATTCAGTACCTCCCTTCGGATTTTGGGCTCGATTGCCGGTCGACCGTCAGGCTTCGCAGGGTGATCACACCGAATCCGGTGCGCCATTCATGATGTTCGTGACCTAAAAAAGATTGCCGCCCTTGCTTCCTGCAGGCAGACAACCTGCAATATATAACCATATCTGGATGCTTTTGTCAAACGTGTCACGATTCTTGGGGAGCTGATATCGCCTGCTGAAGAGAGACCTCGGGAGACCATATACATTACCTCTTAGGAGACCTGGGGCCGGGGCAGTAGCCCCACTCGTTCTACGATTTCAGGGACTATCTCCTCCCATTCGATAGCCATGAGATGGATTCCAGCCACTCCCTTAATCTCGCGTACCTGGTTAATGATGTCCACACAGAGCTTGATTCCTTCTCTGGAAACCTCTTCCTTGGGCACGCCGCGCAGTCGCTCAACAACCGCATCAGGGACATCCATGCCCGGGATTCTAGTCTGCATGTAACGCGCTGCACCTACCGACTTTATCGGGGCTACTCCAGCGAGGATCTTCACCTTTTCGTGTAGTCCTTTCTCGCGAACTGCTTCCATCCACTTGGCGAATTTCTCCACATTATAGATGATCTGGGTCTGAATGAAATCAGCTCCTGCAGCCGCCTTTTTGGCCAGACGAGACACTCTATACTCGAAGGGGTCGGCAAATGGGTTGGCTGCGGCCCCGATAAAAAGCCGGGGCTCTACAGCTATCTCATCGCCACACTGAAACTTTTTCTCATCCCTCATGTCTTTGACCATCTTGATAAGCTGGATGGAATCGAGGTCGTAGACTCCCTTGGCCATAGGGTGGTTTCCAAAGGACTGGTGGTCACCGGTAAGACAGAGAATATTATTGATACCCAGGGCGGCAACGCCCAATATGTCCATTTGAAGGGCAATGCGGTTGCGATCGCGACATGTCATTTGCACCGTGGGTTCCAGCCCCTCTGCTTTTCCTAGAAGGCAAGCCGCCCAGCTCGCCATACGAGCCACAGCGGTTTGTCCGTCAGTGACGTTGACGGCGTCAACGCATCCCTTCAAATACTTTGCTTTCTTCTTTATTATCTCAGCGTCAGCGCTGGCTGGGGGGCCAAGCTCTCCGGTGACAGCGAAGTGACCGCTTTCCATTATCTTTTCAAGCTTGCTCTTCGATTTCATGGTATCTCCTCTCGATGGCATTGGCCTACTTTCGCTCGTCACCCTCCGGAGTTGCCTCTTGGCTTGTTAGCCTTAGGTCGCTCCTGACTATCCGTCGCACCCCCCCGGCAGCACTGGTGCTCCAATCCTTGGGGGGCATGATGTCTTCCAATTCACGGAGGCGTCCCAACTTGGTGAGGCGCTCGATAATCAGTTGCCAGGCACAGGGCAAATCTGGTGACACCTCGCATTTGCCATCATGTGAGCCACCACAGGGGCCGTTGAGCAGGCTCTTGGAGCATCTAGCTATGGGGCAAATCCCGGCGGTTAGGTCAAGAATGCAGTTGCCACAAGCAACACACATCTCGCTCCAAATGCCCTGCTCCTGGGGCAGCCCCATAAAAGAGGTATCCAGCCCAGGCAGCACAGGAACATCGGGAAAGCGCTGGGCAATTGCCTGGACCCCGATGCCACAGCCCAGCGACAGGATGGCGTCCACTTCCTTGACCATTGGCTCTATTTCATCAAGAAACTCCCACTCGCATTGGCGCTTGATCGTGTGCTCCAGGAACTGCTTGCTCCCCCCTTTTGCCTTGTCTGCCATACGCAGTATGGAAGCGAGGGCTTGAACCTCTTTCTCGCCGCCGGCAAAGGAAACCGTGGCACAGGTCCCGCAGCCGAGGATCAGGATTTTGTCGTAATCAGCGATCATTTCACGAATTCGGTCTAAGGGCTTCTGTTGCACCACAATCATGCTACACACTCCTATTTCTCATTGGGCTCGGTGCGAGCTGCCTTACTCGGGTTGTTACTCCAGTTACAATTTCGTCGAGCTTTTGAACCGTGGGGTCTGACAGGGTATACATTTCCAGTCTATCTCCCCCGAGGCCGATTTCGTCGAGGTTTTTCTTTACAGCGGCAACTCTACGTTCTGCCCAGAAGGCACTCATCTGGTAGGGACAATCCTCCTCAAGACAGCCAATAACAAAAACCCCGTCGGCACCGAGTTCAAAGGCCTTCAGCAGATGGGTCGTGTCTATTTTGACCACGCAGGGTATTCTTACAATCCGAGTACCAGGCTTGTGGCTATTCCTGAAGAACTCGGTGAAGGCGCTAGTGGCAAAAGCGCCGTAGCTACAGCACAGTCCAATAACCACAGGCTCGGCTCCACTCAGGGATGCTTCCGTCACCGCTGCCTCTACCCTTTCGCGTATTTGGCGATCTTCACCCTGTCTGAATATTATCGCCCTAGCCGGGCACTCGACGATACAGATTCCACATGACTGACACTGGTCGGCTCGTATGTCTATAGACCCGGCTATAGTTGCGATTGGTGCACCGTAGGGACAAACACGAACGCAGGTCAGACAAGCTGCGCATTTATCCTCCAGATACTCAGCGCCTGCCCCGCAGCGAAGGCATCTTTGAGCTTCCTTCACCGCCAGTATCTCTGTGTATCCCAGTTCAATTAGATTGAAATTACCCAGCCTTTCCCCCAGCGCCAAGGCAGGCATCTCCTGTCTCTCCAACCTCTTTATCTCCTCGGCAGTGGTGGCCAAGAGTTCACCGACATCCATCCTACCATCGGGCTGAGGAGCTGCCATCTGCTCCCCCCTAAGATAGCAATCGACGGCTAGGGCAGCTTGGCGCCCGCTGGCCATAGCTCGCACTGCAGTCCCGGGGCCGGAAATAACCTCACCGCAGGCGAAGACGCCCTCTTCGCTGGTAGCAAGGGTATCAAGATCGAAAACCAATTGCCCTCTCCCATCGAGTTTGATCGTGGTGTCACTGAGAAAAGAGAGTTCAGCCGCCTGCCCTATGGCAATGATGACTACATCGCCATCAAGGGCCGAGACCTTTTCTTCATAAAAAGTTGGATTGAATCTGCCCTCCTCATCAAAAACTGCTTTCACTTCCATGCATTCGAGCCCTGACACTTCAGTCTCACTGCACAAAATGCTCTTTGGCCCTTTGGAGCAATGTAGTTTGACCCCTTCTTCCAGGGCTGCTTCAATCTCCCAGGCGAAAGCGGGCATCTCATCTCTGGCCTCGAGACAGGCCATATGCACCTCGCCAGCACCTAAACGCAGCGCAGACCTAGCCACGTCAACAGCTACATTCCCCCCGCCGATGACGAGCATTTTCTTTCCTGCGATGGTCTCCCCTCCGCCGAGCTTAGCCTCTCTCAGAAAGGGCAGAGCCAGCAGAACACCATCAAGTTCCACGCCTGTGATATTTAACCCTCTACTTAGGGGAAGACCCAAGGCGAGCACCACGGCAGAGTAGCCCTCGTTCTTGAGCTCGCTCAGCGTGAAATCCTTGCCAAGCTCGTTGTTTGTTTTAATCTCAACCCCCAAGGCCACAATCCTCTCGATGTCCCTTTGAAGTACCTCTCCAGGAAGACGGTACTCAGGAATGAAAGCTGTTAAGGCTCCCCCAGGCGCAGCATCCCGCTCAAAGACGGTGACTCCATACCCCATCCTTGCCAAGTCATGAGCTGCGGTGAGCCCTGCTGGCCCGGAGCCAATTATGGCTATCTTCTCCGCTCGCCTGACCCCGGTCTGTGGCTCAGCACCGTCATCGTGTCCGTACTCGGTAGCAAATCGCTTCAGTGCCGCGATGGCCAATGGGTGATCAATCCGTTCCCTCCTACACTCGCTCTCACAAGGATGAGCGCAGATCAGTCCGCAGACGGAGGGCAGAGGGTTTGTCTTCCTTATTGTCCGCAGTGCCTCATCGAACTCCCCCTCAGCGATGAGGTTAATATATCCACGAACATCCTGTTGAATAGGACAGGCACCTTGACACGGAGGCCGCAGGCTATTGTCGGCCACCAAAAGCCTCGCCCCTGTTTTTGTGCCATGCATGCTGATTGCCTTGTTAGCTTCCTGGTTCATCCTGATACCCCGCAGTCTCTTTTTTCTGGTGGAGCTGAGGGGATTCGAACCCCTGACCTCCTCCGTGCAAGGGAGGCGCTC
>SOKG01000279.1 GCA_004376205.1 Dehalococcoidia bacterium
TTACCGCAACGGTGAAGATGCCAATCAGGAGCCAGCCCACCATACGATCCCCCCAAGAGGCCCGGGCGGCGGAGGAGTGGGCGTACGAGTTGGGGTTGGTGTGGGCCTTCGCATCCTCCCCCCGTGATTAAAGGCACTATTTCCCTCTGCTACCATGTGATGACCACCCTATGGACAGCATCCACTTGATAAGGTTCGAGATTTACCCGGGAACTGGATAGACTTACCATGCGGTCATATTCATAAGCAAGAGAAAGGTGGAGCGCCTCCGTGCGAAGGTCGTATTCCAGAGGAGAAGAGAACTGTTTGGACAGCGCGATGTCCAAGGGCCCAACCCAGAGGCGGATTTCAGTTGGCGGAGTTACCCACTTCTGAACCTGCCCTGTGGCTTCTAGGAGAATCTCATAACGGAAGCGATTGCCCCCAATGTCTTCAGTAGCTAGGACCCTGCCACGCTGGCCATGCACGACCACGACGCTACCAGCCGGAAACGGATGCTCTGTTGGGTGTTTCAGCCCCTCCATGCTTATGCCTCGTTCCTTAGCGACTGCCTGGCGCAAGCGATCAAGACCACTCTCCAAAGCTATGCCTTGTGACCAAATTGTATCAAAATTCTCGCGCCATTGCCAGACTATTTGATGGTCCGAATGAAAGCTACCTGCCAGATTGGATTCAATGTTCGTCTCAAGTCCCCCGAGAGTCAGATTTGATGATCCTACCAGCACGTGGGCTTTGTCATCTTCTTCCAGAAGATACACTTTACTGTGCATGAAGGTACGCTGAGTAGGATAGACCTTGGCTCGGATCTGAGGGTACCTCTTAACCAGTCGAAGTAGGAATTGAGCATCAGTTTTGCTAATCTCCTCTGATGTGACAATTGAGAGAATGCTGCCTCTATCGAGGAAGTGCTCAAGCTCAGTCTCGATGGCATCAAATCCACTTGGGCTAAGGTAAGCGACGCAGATGCTAGCAGAGGTGGAGGATGGTAGATGACTTCGTAGCCAGTCTGCTGTTGAGTGCACACGATTGTCGATAAATTCCCAGCCGGTAAGCTCCTCAGCTAAGACAGGCTGCTCATCTTTTCCTGGCTCTAATTGAGGACTATTCACCTGAGTTGCTCCTCGATACGCTTGCAGGTTTTCTCCCTATGGCAACAGATGTCCCTACTCTAACAGCGCACTGTCCCAGGGCTATGATACATCTGGGGACAGGACTAGGCAACAGGTCTAGCTCATACGGAAGTTGTCTCTAGGTACTTGTTGCCGTCAGTGTTCTATAGGGACCATGCCACAGATTAATCGATGATTGGCCTTATGGTCTGAAGTTGGCACCAGGGTTAGTAGTGGTTGTTGCAACAAGTGCACGCTGCTATACAAAACGTCATTTTGTTGCTACAGAGGGGAGTGTCACACTGCAAAAACAATCTAGCGTGCAGGGGGAACTGCACTCGTTTTGCAAAGAGGCTCTCTTTAGTGTATAATATAAATAGTTCCAGTTTAGGTTATTACAAGCTTCTTAGAATCCCCTCAGATTTGTCTTAAGTCTTGGATGGCCCGAACTCTAACTGAAAGTTAAAAGAGAGGAGGTCATCCAATGAGTTTTCAGGACAAGTCTATCCAGTGTTCCGATTGCGGGGCTACCTTCACTTTCAGCGCTGAAGAACAAGAGTTTTTCCAGTCCAAAGGCTATACTAATGAGCCCAAGCGCTGTCCATCGTGCCGCCAAGCAAGGAAGTCCGAGCGCTACGGAAGTAGCAGTTACGGAGCCCCACGCCAGATGTTCCCCGCAACATGCGCCGAGTGTGGCAAAGACACCGAAGTACCTTTTGAACCTCGCGGTGATAAGCCAGTGTACTGTAGTGATTGCTATCGAAAAAATAGACCGGCCAGATAAACTGGTTTGAGATCGTGGACATACATGGGCTGGAGATATTCGGCCCGTGTATGTCTCCGTAATGGGTCACTGCTTATTCTGGCGACAAACAAACAGTAAGGTTAAGTAATTTAATAAGGGGGGGTCTAATATGAGGATCTATGTAGGTAACTTATCCTATGAAGTGACCGAAGAGGAATTACAGCAGGAATTCATGGCTTACGGCGAAGTGACATCTGTAAGCATCCTGACCGACAAGATCAGCGGGCGACCCAAAGGATTTGGCTTTGTTGAAATGGCATCAAAGTCTGAGGCCGAAGCTGCAATCGCGGACCTTAACGGGAAAACACTAAAAGAGCGGACTATTGTGGTTAATGAAGCCCGCCCTCGTACTGATAGCAGAAGTGGTGGTTCCTATGGTGACAGAAGGGGCGGTGGTGGCTATGGTGGTGGCTACGGTGGCGGCTACGGTGGTGGTAGAGGGGGTGGTAGAGGTGGCAGATCCGGGGGAGGAAGGCAGCGACGGTACTGAATCGCTGGTCATCATATGCGCCCGTAAGACTGCCCTGTACACCGGTGATAGCTGGTGACCAATGATAGACAGCCACGTTTCCCAAAAAGGGGGCAATATGAATATCTATGTGGGCAACTTATCTTTTGACGTCACTGAGGAGGAATTGCGACGAGAATTCATGGCTTTCGGAGAAGTGATATCTGTGACCATCATGAACGACAAGTATATTGGTAGTGGCCAGCCCAGGGGATATGGATTTGTTGAAACGGCCTCAAAGTCTGAAGGCGAAGCCGCAATTGCCAGCCTCAAAGGTAAAAGGCTAAGGGGCCGGGTGATTGATGTTGTTGAGGCTCTTCCTCTTTCAAAAAAGAGCGGTATAGGGTCTCCCCATGGAAGAAGAGACAACCGGTTTAATCGAAACGGGAGGCCAAAGAAGATACTAAATCATGCTAAGTCAATTAAGTAGCCTCTCTTATATTAGAGGCACATAACTTCGTATTTCACTAAGGAGCTTTAATGAGTTTTGAAACCTTCAATCTTCATCCGAGCATCATGGCCGGTGTACGTGCGCTCGGTTACGTTACACCCACACCAATCCAGCTTAAATCCATCCCACCAATTATGCAGGGCCGTGATCTCATTGGTCTGGCCCAGACCGGAACTGGCAAGACTGCCGCTTTTGTGCTGCCAATTCTGCAGCGTC
>SOKG01000282.1 GCA_004376205.1 Dehalococcoidia bacterium
CAGCGGCCGCACTATCGCCAGATGTAACGCCCCCCGCGGCGGAGGCATCTACAACGGGGGCACGGTAACTCTCAACAACTGCACGGTCAGTAACAACACCGCGGAGGAGGACGGCGGGGGCGTGTACAACCCTGATGACGTGGCGAACGTCAATAACAGCATTATCGCCGGCAACAATGCTGGGACTGCTGGTCCTGATTGGTACGGCATACACACCTCCTATGGCTGTAACCTCATCGAAGATACCAGTGGCTGCACCATTAGTGGCAACGTAACCGGTAACATCTACGGCGAGGACCCCTTGCTCGGCCCGCTGCAGGATAACGGCGGCCCTACCTTTACCCACGCCTTGCTGGAAGGCAGCCCGGCGATTGACGGCGTCAGCACAGACTGTGGCTGCACCACAGTTGACGGCCAACAGGTGACTACCGACCAGCGGGGAGAGCCACGGCCAGCGGATGGCGACGGTGATGGCACCGCCCTGTGTGACATCGGGGCATACGAGCTTCAGCCACCCCCAGGTCCACCAAGGGTGCCCAGCCTCACCCAGTGGGGCATACTCGCCATGATAACCCTGTTTGCAGTGGTTCTTGCCTGGAAGGCGAGAAGACGCTCGACGGCGAAGGCAGCAACTTAAGGCTAACTGGGTTTCGCTGCAACCCGAACAATCCGGTGGCGCATGCACTCTTAACATGCGCCTTTCTCCCTGTCCTCAGGATGACGATCTCAGACGGCACGTCTCAAAGCTATCCACCTGCCAACATTCTCACTCTTAATTCTTCCGATTGGTTCCTCTTCCACTCCAGATTCCCTCCTCGTTACTCAAAGCTCTTACGCCGGTATTGTAAGGCCTCAGCGACGTGATAGGTCTTGATGATGTCGCTGTTTTCCAGATCGGCGATGGTGCGAGAGACTTTGAGGACGCGGTGAAAGGCGCGAGCTGTAAGGTGAAGCTGCTTCATGGCGACGCCAAGCAGGCTCTTTGCCGATGGCTCTATAGTGCAGAATTGCCTCACTTCCATCGGCGTCATATCGGCATTGCAAGTGGACTTTGCCTCTTTGAAGCGTTCTAGTTCGATATGGTGGGCCGCCTTGATTCTTTCCCTGACCTCTCTCGAGCTTTCAGCCTGTTTATCGCTAGTGAGCTTTTCGTAGTTGATATGGGGGACATCGATGAAAATATCGATGCGGTCCAGCAGTGGCCCGCTTATCCTCTTCTGGTAGCGGGTGATTTCGCCTGGAGAGCATTTACATTCCTTAAAGGGGTCTCCGTAGTAGCCGCACGGGCAGGGATTCATAGCAGCCACCAACATGAAATTAGCTGGAAAGGTCGCGCTGCTATGAACTCGGCTAATGGTGACTATCCTATCTTCTACCGGTTGACGCAATGACTCCAGAGAACCATGACCAAACTCAGCAAATTCATCCAGGAAGAGGACTCCCTGATGGCTCAAGCTTATTTCACCAGGTCGTGGCCACTGGCCACCTCCCACCAGTCCAGCATGGGAAATGGTGTAGTGAGGGGAGCGAAAAGGGCGTTCCACAATGATAGGAGTATCTTTTGGCAAAAGTCCACTTACGCTGTAAATCTTAGTTACCTCTATCGCTTGCTCCATTGTCAGTGGAGGAAGTACTGAAGGTAAGCAGCGGGCCAGCATGGTCTTGCCGCTTCCCGGCGGTCCACTCATCAGGATATTGTGCCTTCCTGCAGCAGCTATCTCCAAAGCTCGCTTGGCATGTTCCTGACCCTTGACATAGGCCAGATCAACATCGTAGCTCTCAGAAATTTGCTCCGGCCACGTTCTGTCACTATAGTATTCTGGAATGAGTATCTCACCTCGGAGGTGAGCAGCAAGTTGTGATAGAGACTCTGCCGGAAATAGGTGTACCCCCTCCATCAGGGATGCCTCCCTAGCGTCATCAGCGGGAACGAAGATGGTAGTTAGGCCTTTTTCCCGAGCTAGTGCCACCATGGGTAATACGCCATGCGTATGACGCAACTTGCCATCCAGCGATAGCTCTCCTATGAACAAAGTACGTGAAAGGTCAGCATATATCTGTTGGGAACTTGTCAATATGCCTATGGCTATAGGCAGGTCGTAGGCAGGGCCTTCCTTCTTGAGATCGGCCGGTGCTAGGTTGACTGTAATACGTCTCGTGGGAAAGCCGTAGTTAGAATTCCTTATGGCTGCTCTTACTCTTTCCCTGGCTTCCTGGACGGCTTTGTCAGGTAATCCTACTATAGTGAAAGAGGGGAGCCCGGGAGAGATATCTACTTCCACCTCTACTATGGCTCCCTCCAAGCCTACTACGGCACAGCTTGTTGTCTTAGCCAGCATGCCGTGCCAATTATAGCAGATGCCTGGATTGACTGCTTATGGTACAATCCTCTCAAGGAGGTTAGAATGCATCCATTGATTCCTTTTGGCATTATTTCGCTTATCTTCGGCATCTTGATATTCATTCTACCTGAGCTTCTCGGTTATTTGGTTGGTGCCTTGTTAATCATTCTCGGGGTTCTAGCTATTTTCGGCGGCATTCGAGCTATTAAATGGTAGATGCTGATAACTATCTGTCTGTGGCCGCTGCACTGGCACATTGTTCGGTATCGCAAAGGATGAGGGGAAAGCCTTTCGGTTTCGCTTTCTTGCTTTCCTTTCAGCCCAATCGTGAGCCTTGACTAAGGTTTGGCGATAAGCGTCAGACAGGATTTGAATTTCTCGCCGTTGATACCTTCACAGGTGACGCCATATGCATTGAACTCTAAACCAGAAGACAAAGGAGGTAGAAGATGAGCCTACGATTTCCGCAGTTGTTCCAGCCCTTTCGCCTGGGGCAACTAGAATTGAGAAACCGCATCGTCATGCCGCCGATGGCGACAAGGTACAGCTCCGAGGATGGCTTCGTAACGGAGCAGTTGAAGGATTACTACGCCGCGCGTGCCCGTGGAGGAGTAGGGCTGGTGATTGTCGAGGCCTCCTGCGTTGATGCTCCGGCAGGCAAAGGATGGCAGAGTCAACTTATGATTGATGACGACATGTTCGTGCGTGGGCTAGCCGAACTGGTACAC
>SOKG01000117.1 GCA_004376205.1 Dehalococcoidia bacterium
GCGCTGGATTAAGCTCAGCCAAAATATCCATTTAGAGCTATTATAACATTGGCACGATTTGGCTGAAAGTTGGTGTTTAATAGAAAGCACTTCCTCCCCTCTGAGTGTCTGTTGAACATTTTCCACCTTTCCCATTCTCTCCAACTCCCTAGCTGACAAAGGTGCTAAGATACGGCAAACGTGCGTACATTGGTGGAAGTATTTACGTCAAGATCTGAACCTGCTTCTGGAAAGATGCATGGTATGCATGAATGTGATATTATACAATCAAGGGAATATTAAAGATGCGGGAATTAGTAAAAGTATCAAAAGCCCTCGCTGATGAGACCAGGGTCAGGATGCTGAAGCTCCTCTTGGAAAAGGATATCTGTGTCTGTGAGATGCAGGAAATCATCTCAATATCTCATTCCCAGGTATCAAGAAGTCTGCAAATGCTTATGGACGCTGGCTTTCTCAAGCGGTGGCATGAAGGCAAGTGCGTGGTTTACATCGCCGATAGGGTTAATAGTAACAGGTATTGCCGGGCGCTGCTTGATGCACTGGTCGACTCCTTCAATGATAACGAAGTGGTATCGAGGGACAGGGAAAAGCTGCAAGAAGTAATTGCATCGCAGGTGAGGGAGAGGAAGAGGTAGGGGTCTTTTTTTAAGTATGATGATTGCATCATTGTGCATAGTTGCAATTGTGTTGCTTTTCTGCTATTATTTTCGTCGGGCAATCAGGGGGGTATCCTGCCGTCCTAGAATATCTTAGGAGGTTAGCTATGGAGATAAGCCGTCGTGACTTTGTGAAGTCGGCTGGTGGTGTTGCTGGTGGACTGGTACTACTACCTTCAATCCTGGATGGAGACCTGAAGGCCTTCGCCAAACCAGGACAGGCGAAGCCAATCGTGTGGGAGAGGGTTCTCTACCAGTCCTGCAAGGTTTGTGACAATACCTGCGGCATGCTGGCCTATGTGACGGATGGCCGGATCAAGTGGATAGAGGGAAATCCGGCTGATGCCCTGGGCGGAGAGGGCAAAGTTTGCGTCAAGGGCGCATCGGCCATGAGGACCCTCTATGACCCCGATCGCCTGAAGGCGCCACTGAAGAGGACTAATCCGAGGAAGGGAAAGGATGAGGACCCAGGATGGGTAAAAATATCCTGGGGCGAGGCCTTTAGCACCATTGGCGAAAAGTTCAACGAGGCAATTGCCAACTATGGTCCCGAATCTGTGCTGCTTCTGAATAGGCCTAAGGAGCCCGATACTAGGCTGCAGAAGGCCATTGGCACGCCAAATCAGGTCTGTCACGTGGACACGTGCTACTTCAATCACGAAGTAGCCTGGATGGCTTTGGTCAGCGGTAGCGGCCGGTCGTGGACGCTTGACCTTGAGAATGCCAAGTACATCCTCGCCTTTGGCTGGGACCAGCCGGGCAAGTCCAAGCAGTCCCACCTGCAGGGCTTTCTCAAGGCCAAGGATAGAGGAGCTAAGGTGGTGGTCTTTGATCCCCGCTTTTCCTTAACAGCGAACATGGCCGACGAGTGGATCCCCATAAAGCCGGGAACAGACTTGGCAGTCGTACTGGCGATGATAAATGTGATTATCAGCGAAGGGCTCTACGATAGGGATTATGTAGATAAGTATACCAGCGGGCTCGATAAACTAACAGAGCACGTTAAACAGTATACTCCAGAGTGGGCAGCGCAGTTATCGGATGTGCCTGCCAGCGACATTGTTCGGATCGCCCGCGAGTTCGCCACTACCAAGCCGGCAATGATACCTACCCACAAGCGGGACGCCGGCGGACCCATTTATGCCAACAGCTTTGGTCTGGCACAGGCGGAGATTATCATGTGCGCCCTAGTGGGCACCATTGAAAGGCCCGGAGGGTTCTTTATGTCCCGAAAGCCCAAGACCCGCTCCATGGATGCCTTCGCTCCAGTCGAATATCCAGAGATGAAGGAGACACGGAGGGTGGACGGGCAGCACCTGTTCCCACTGGCAAACAAGAAGCGGAAGGGGGCGTTTGCCCACTTGGCGCAGGGGATATTGAGCGGCGAGCCGTACCGGGTCAAAGTGGGGCTAGCCAAGCAATACGATGTGCTTACCTTCCCTAACCCCGACACAATAGTTGAGGCTCTCAAGACCCTGGATTTTTTCGTTGTGGTGGATATTCTGCCAAATCAACTCTGCCAGCTGGCGGACATCGTTCTGCCCGACACGCACTTCTTGGAGAGGGATGGCATTGAGATTCGGAACTATCACGCTATGTGGCCGCAGATACTATTGAGGCAGAGCGTGGGTGTCCTCTGGGAGGAGAAAGGCTGGAGTAGCATTGTCAATGGCATACTGGAGGCCATGGGTAAGCCCGAGTTCGCCGTGGACTGGAAGGGCCTAGAAGAAGTTCGGCTCCAGGACGCCGGGACATCCATGGAGTACCTCAGGGCTAACAATGGTATCTGGGAGGACAGGAAAGAGCCAACCGGCTGGACTGAGTTCAAGACCCCGAGCAAGAAGATTGAGTTCTACTCCACCGTTCTGGAGGAGGAGGGGCACGAGCCGGTTCCCACCTGGCACGAGCGACTCACCGAGCCTACAGCCGAGTATCCGTACCACATCCTGACCAATCATCTGCCCTGGCGCAGAATGGGCAAGAACTCCAATGACCCGATACTTGTGGAGCTGCAGCCTGAGAACTTCCTTCACATGCACCCGGATACAGCGGCAAAGCTCGGCGTGAAGGAAGGCGAACATGTTATTGTGGAGTCGCCAACCGGGAAGAGCCTCAAGATAAGGGCGCACCTCACTTGGGGCATCCGGCGTGACTGTGTGATGACGGAACACAGCTATGGCTACTGGAGCAGGGAGCTTCACGTTGCCTATGGCAAAGGAACCAATGATGGTGAGCTTCTCCCCGAGCGCAGGATAGAGGACACTCTGAAGACCTATGCGTACAACCCAGCTATGGGAAGCTCGATTCTTGATGTATGCGTCAATTTGCGGAAGGCATAGATAGATGGGAGATGGAGAAGCATTCAAAGCACAAAGCAGGGAGTTTTCTATCGCCCGCGCTGTAATTTACCGGT
>SOKG01000096.1 GCA_004376205.1 Dehalococcoidia bacterium
AAGCTCGAGAGCAGTGCGCGCCAGCCTTTGAGCTTTGGGGCCCTGAGTGTTCACTGTCATGCCCTCTTCCACAGTCTCGGTGCAGGCAGCGACTGGCCCATTGCGTCCCTCAATCTCGACGAAGCAGAGGCGGCAGCCGGCGAAAGGTACCGATGCCTCGCGGATGGCGCACAGGTTGGGTATGTAAATGCCGTTGTCAAGAGCTGCCCAGAGCACCTTCTCTCCCTTGCGAGCCCTTATCTTCTTGCCGTCTATTGTCAGCGAGATAGTGTTCATTTCTTCCCCTTCGCGGCTGGCACGAGCTCGGGAGGCGACAGCTTGATTACGGCATTGTATTGTGGCGGGCAGGCTTCACGGCAGGTATTGCACCTGACGCATTTCTCCTGGTCGATGACCTTGATTCCCTTCTTGTTAGGGGAAATAGCCTCTACGGTGCAGGAGCCCACGCAGGCGTCGCAGGAACGCTCACACTTCTCAGGTAGGATGTAATAGGCAATGAGGTCATGGCACATAAGCGCGAGGCAGCGCCTCTCCTTGATGTGTGCCTCATATTCATCTCGGAAATACCTCAGAGTGGTCAATACCGGGTTAGGCGCAGTCTTGCCCAGGCCGCAAAGAGAACCCACCTTTATGTCCTCCGCCATCTCATATAGGGTATCTATATCTTCGATACGCCCCCGGCCCTTGGAGATGTCATCTAAGATCTCCAGCATCTGCTTTGTCCCCAGGCGGCACATGGTGCATTTGCCGCAGGACTCCCTCTGGGTGAACTCCAGGAAATAACGAGCCACCTCCACCATGCAGTCATCCTCGTCCAGCACCACCATCCCTCCGGAGCCCATCATGGCTCCGACCTCTCTCAGTGAATCGAAGTCGATGGGCAGGTCCAGCGCTGACTCGGGCAAACAGCCCCCCGATGGGCCCCCGATCTGTACTGCCTTGAACCGCTTGCCATTGGGGATGCCGCCGCCGACATCGAAGATGATCTGTCTCAACGTGGTTCCCATTGGCACCTCAGTTAAGCCAGTGTTGACTACCTTGCCCGCCAGGGCGAAGACAGCCGTACCCTTGCTTTCCTCAGTGCCGATGCTTGAAAACCACGCAGCTCCGTTTCTCATTATGCGCGGCACATAGGCCAGGGTCTTCACATTGTTGATGAGGGTTGGCTTTCCATTGAGGCCGCTGACAGCTGGGAATGGCGGTCGATGTCGGGGAAGGCCCTGCTTACCCTCAAGTGAGGCGATGAGGGCTGTTTCCTCGCCACAGACGAAGGCTCCGGAGCCCTGAAAGAGCTTGATGTCGAGGTTGAAATTGCTGCCCAGTATGTTCTTGCCCAACAGGCCGAGGCGGCGTGCCTGTTGCAGCGCGATCTTTACCCTGTGCACTGCCATGGGATACTCTGCACGGACGTATATGTATCCGTAGCGTGCGCCCACCGCATGTGCGGCGATTACCATACCCTCTATGACGGAGTGTGGGTCGCTCTCCAGGATGGCCCTGTCCATGAAGGCTCCAGGGTCACCCTCGTCGGCATTGCATATGACGTACTTGGGCCTGCTTCTGGAGTTGCCACAGATTTGCCACTTCTGCCATGTGGGGAAACCTGCCCCTCCTCGCCCTCGCAAGCCCGATCGCTTGATCTCCTCCAGAATCTCCTGGGGCTGCATCTGGAGCGCCTTGGCCAGAGCTTCATAGCCGCCCTTGGCGATGTAGTGGTCAACGTCTTCGGGGTCGATATGGCCGCAGTTCTCCAGGATGATGTGCTTCTCGTAGGCAAAGCGAGGAAGGTCGTGGATGGATGGGATAAGGTCGTTCTCTTCAAGAGCGCCCAGGCTGAATTCCAGGGAGATATCCTCACCGATAACATAGTCTTTCACCAAACGCCTGGCTATCTCCGGGGTGACGTAACCATAAGCCATAGTGGGGTGACCGGGCTTGCTTATGATCACAAATGGCTCCGCATAGCAGTGCCCTATACAACCCACCTCGACTAGGCGCGCATCGAGGTTGTCTTTGGCCAGCTCGTCCCTAATTGCCTGGAGGACCTCAAGGGCACCGGCCGCCTTACCGCAAGTGGCTGTGCCGATCATGATGACTGGCTTTGTGCCGTCATAAAGCTCCTGCCAGTGTGAAAGAGCACGGCTCTTTATCTGCTGAAAGGCTGAATCTGTACCTGGCACACCAGCTGTCTTCACTTTGTCTCTTTACCTTCCTTATCCTTCTCAAGTTGATAAGAGAGCAGGATGCCGTCTACCCTGGTGGGGCTGGTTTTGCCCTCTGCCTCGTTGTCAACGACAGTCACCGGCGCCATGGTGCAGCAGCCAACGCAGGCTACGGTATCCAGGTCAAACTCGTGGTCTGGTGTGGTCTCTCCCTGGTCTATGCCCAGCCTTCTCTTCCAGGCGTCGAGGACGATATAGCCGCCCTTCATGTGGCAGGCGGTTCCGAGACACACCCTAACTGAGTGCTTGCCCGGAGGATTGAGGCGGAACTGGTTGTAGAAGGTGACCACGCTGTAGACGTCCATCTCAGGTATCTTTAGGAACTCAGCGACTTCAACCATCGCTTCAAGGGGAATATATCCTAGCTGGGCTTGAACCTGTTGCAAAATGGGCACCAGGTTCCCCCTTTGCTTGCTGAATCTCTTGAGAACCTTTCTTGTTTCCTGTCGGATCGCTTCTTGCTCTTCGGTCATATTCGCTAATCCTGATACCTCACAGAGAGCTCTTTTTTTTGCATTTCTGGCAATAGCCCTCTAGGTGCAATACAGCTCTGTTGGCCTGGAAGTCGCAGTTGTGCTCTACCTCAGCCACTAGCTTGGCGATCAGAGAGCTCTTAAACTCAATGACACTCCCACAGGAAGTACATAGCAGGTGGTAATGTTCGGTCGAGCGCTTTATCTCGTAGCAACAGTG
Organism: Dehalococcoidia bacterium; assembly: GCA_004376205.1. Taxonomy (GTDB): domain Bacteria; phylum Chloroflexota; class Dehalococcoidia; order SZUA-161; family SZUA-161; genus SOKG01. The sequence goes on from SOKG01000096.1 coordinate 2,916, forward strand.
TATCTCATCAAGGCGTATCTCATCTACCAGCCCTAGTTCCTTGAACAGGCGCAGGTTGCGGTAGACCGTGGCAAGGCTGATATGGCGATCTCTTTCAATTGCTCGCTGGTAGAGCTCCTTGGCATCGAGGTGACTGCTGGCCTCGCGCAGGA
>SOKG01000294.1 GCA_004376205.1 Dehalococcoidia bacterium
GAATCCAGGCAGACTCAAAGTCTCATACACTCTGCGCAATTGATCCAATGGCGCAGCTTCCAAGTCCTCGTATTTCACCTCTACCAAGTTCCCCGCCGGGATGAGCGCTTTATCGGCCAAGAACCTCTGCATGAGCTGGGTATAGAACCACGAAACCCAAGCCTCAATTTCGTCCGGGCTGATTTCCTGCAACTGAGACCTCTCCAATACGACCCTGTACAGAAACAGAGTTGAGCGAAAGACATGGTAAGGATTGCGGTAAATGTGGATGAATTTGGCATCGGGAAAGAGATCGAGCAACGTTTTGATGCGTCCGCTATCGGCACAGTTTTTGATGACCAGTCGCTTCCCTCCTGCTTGTAGTGTGGCCTTGCGCATAATTGTCAGGTAGATTTCCTTCCATTCGGCGAGGGTTGATTCAGGCAGGTTATTGAATCCGAAGGTATACCTTTCAAAGAAGTAACGGGCTTGTCGAGGAAAAGTATACATGTGGAGGTAGGAATAGGGCGACATGCTGGCAATCGCAAGGTCTTCCTCCTCTGGATTATCCATTGAGAGCGGGATATTGTCTATCTCTCTGGTAGGATGAAGTTTCTTAGCTATCTTGTCAAACAGTCGTTTAATTACCTTTTCACCAACCAGACACAAACCCGGGGCAAATGCTTGAAATGTAGAGACATAGCCGAGGTTTTTATCTTGGCACAATAGATTGTGCAGATGGGTTGTCCCGGTTCGCCAATGGCCGACTATGAAAATGGGGGAGCGATGAATCGCTGTGTTTTTGACGATTCTACCGTATCGCACCGATTCATAAAGCCTGAGGGGGCTGGTGAGAAAGGTGGAGAAGCAGACAAACAGGGCGCGGGGTATAAACTTCCTGTCTATGTCTTTGTTATTCCAAAGTAACCTGAGCCAATTGCGGAATGAGCCGAAAGCAAGCGGGTGTTCGAATATGCGAGCGGGCTTCTGTTGAGTCATACTACCTCCCAAATGTCAGGAGAAAGCTGAAAAGATTGTTCTTTTGGCTAACACTATCATCCCCTGTTTCGTTTGCTGCTCTCAACTGAGAGAAACCCGGGGTCAAACTTCTTCTGGGAATTGAGATTCTTCCGTTGAGAAGTATCTTCTCCTGATCCATACAACCACGAGCAAAAAGGCAATAAATGCGGATACCACGGCAATGGTCTCTGGCTGCAATAGGTCCCAAAATGAATGGATCGATTGGAGCTTCTTGACGACCAACTGCATGGCGAAGATAATCGGGGCAAGGCCGATTATGCTCCCGATTATGTAGTCGCGGATCTTGATATTTGTGGCGCCCAGCAACCAATTCATTGGCGGGAACATCCACAGCGCGATCCTGAGAAAACACATCGCCAGAATGCCATTTGTTTCCAGATGCTTGGTGAAGCGATTCAAACGACTTTTCTCCAGTTTCGGTGCGAAGTAATCCCTCAGAAAGTAGCGGGCGACCAGGAATGTCACGAGTATGCCAATGTTGACTGCAACCATAGAAAGGACGAAGGCTTTGACCGAGCCATAGGCCAGCGCTGCCAAAATAACCGGAACCACACCGAGAATTTGAAGCACGATAAAAGCGATGGTACCCAATACATACAGCGCCGGCCCATATGGACGATTCAGAATCTCCTGCAGCGTATCAAGTTGGGCATTGACCCATTCGATCGTCAGGTAGCCTCTTACGATGAGCAGACTGCCGATGATCAAACAGATGCAAATGATGAACGCGAATATGACGAGCTTTTTTCGATTGGTCCTTACGGAGGACATGAATTGATTCTTTCTCCTATTGATCGACTTCGTTATCAAGAGGTTGGGGTGGATGGAACGATATCATGCTCTTCCAGGTAGCGTATGATCTGTTCAGCGCATTCTTCCAGGCTGTGTTTATCGGTCTCCACGATTATCTCGGGGGCCTGGGGCTCTTCATAGGGGGCATTCACACCGGTAAAACTATCGATCTCGCCTTTCCGGGCTCGCCGGTAAAGCCCTTTGGGGTCCCGCCGCTCACATTCTCCAACCGCACATTTACAGAAGACCTCAAAGAACCGCCCCTGCTCGTTCAACGCCCTTGCCTGGTCCCGATCCTCTTGGTATGGGGAGATGAAGGCGGTGAGCACGATCACCCCTGCATCGGCAAACAGATTGGCGGCCTCTCCAATCCGGCGGATATTCTCCGTTCGGTCCTCCGGGGAAAAGCCAAGGTCCTTGTTAAGCCGGTGCCGGACATTGTCCCCGTCCAGCACATAGGAATTGCAGCCCCTTTCAAACAGGAGTTGTTCCACCTCGTGGGCGAGGGTGGATTTGCCGGAACTGGGCAAGCCTGTCAGCCATATGACCGCCCCTTTGTACCCGTTTCTTCTTTCTCGGTCTGCCTGCGTGACCAAGGGTTTGTGCCAGGTAATGTTCCTGCGTTCTGACGCTGTCATCTCGTCTCCCTTTCTCGAGCCTTTGCCCCGGAAGGCTAGGACTTTACGCGTACTCTATAATGGCAAACCGACGCGCCCGTTCTCGAGGGGCTGTCGACTACCTCAGTTTTCTCAACCGGTTTGTTGGTAGCAGCCGCTATCATTTTCGCTGCCAGTCGTGCGCCGCTGTCGCAACATTCGGGCATGGGATCCGACATTCCAAGTTGTACTAATGGGCAATGGCATCTGGCCCTGCCGTCCGGTCCTGTGGATGACTCGTAGATCAAGTCAAAAACGTCACCGTCCTGTTTGACGGTCCAGGGACCTATTGGCGGGACCGTTCCCTTCAAGTATTCGAGGTAGCCGTCCCAACTCATGCCGGGCTGAATTCCCACAGCCCCAGCCATAGCCAGATCTTCGCAGGTCGTGCACATGCCGGTGACCACCGCCATCTTGTGCTCTTGAGGAAGTTCCTTGACCTTCTGCAACACCGTGGTCATCAGGGCAGGCAGCCAGGTTTGGTACATCAGGGCCTTTAGGTCTTCAGAGATTTCCATGAATTGCTTCTGTTCCTCGGCCATCTTTTTTCCCTCCCTCAATTTAGTTGGGTCTTCCCAAGCCCTGTTGATCTAAATAG
>SOKG01000103.1 GCA_004376205.1 Dehalococcoidia bacterium
CCTGATAACGTCGGTCATCTCCACTCCTCGCGGGCAGCGAATGGCGCAGGCACCGCAAGTGGCGCAGGTCCAGATATCTTCATCTCCGAAATCGATCAAACCAAGCTGGGCCCGATACATCATCCTGCGAGGGAGAAAAGTCCGCACCAGGTTCCAGGGACAAGTTCCGGTGCAAGTACCACACTGATAGCATATCTTGAGCGTGTCGCCGCCCATCTCTCGAAGAATGTCGACAGTTTCCTTATCAGGAATCGCTGGACTCATCTCGGCCCTCTTTCCCGCGTTGTTTGGTCTGTGCCCCGTCCAAATTCAATAGGGTCGTTGTCTGCAAGTCAACGACCCTGTCCAAGCCGCTACAGCTCCTTGTACGGGTTAGGTCCGACCTTCTCTATCGTCTCCATGAACTCATCGAAGATCTGGGGCAGCCTCTCGTATTCGGATATCGAAAGCTGCTCCACCCTGATCCTCTCAGATTCAAGCACAAGCCTCTGTAATGTCTCTTGAACCTTCTCCATCCTGGTTTCTGCCAGCTCACTACCTTTCATAAAGTGGCACTGGTAGTCATCGCCGTACTTGCAGCCTATCATCAGGATGCCGTCCATGCCCTTCGAGAGCGCGTCAGCGATCCAGACGATATTCACCGAACCAAGACATCTCACGGGGATCACCCTTATCCACGGGTTGTAGCTGATGCGGTTGATGCCAGCCATGTCGAGAGCCGGATAGGCATCGTTCTCGCAGAGGAAGGCCACAACCCTGGGCTTCTCCTCATCCTCTTCAGGGACTTCAATCGCCTTGATCATGGACCCGATGATGTCGACAGAATAGTCCTTGAAGGAGATGATCCTCTCGGGGCATGAACCCATACAGATGGCACACCTTCGGCATCGAGTAGGATAAGGCAGAGGATTGAACTTCTCGTCCTCGTTGTACATGCCAAAGGGGCACTCCTCGGTGCATCTCTTGCACTGAGTACACCTCTGCATGAACAGGTCCGGATAGCTTTGGTCCCAGGTTCTCGGATGGACACTCTTTCCCTGGGCGATCAGTTCAACGCATTGAATCGCCTTGAGGGCTGCTCCGGCGGCATCTTCAATAGCAAACGCACTGTCCACAGGCTGTCGCACGCAACCGGCAGCATATATGCCCGTTCGCCGGGTTTCATACGGGAAACAGATGAAGTGGGAATCAGGGAATCCGTACTTCAACGTAGGGAGTTCAGGCCCCTGCCGATATTGAAGGTGCAGCGCTGGGGCTGCATAGCGCCCTGAATCCGGCAAGACGACAGCTTCTTTTCCTTCTTCTCCTTCGGCAGCCTCCGCATCCACCTGAGGTTCGACTTCGGGCATGGAGTTGGAGACTATCCCGGCGGCGAGCACCACCAGGTCCACGCTCACTGCGATTGCCTCGCCCAGCAACACGTCATGGACCTCAACGGTGAGCTTCCCGCCTTCTTCGGAAATGCTACTGATGTCCCCCTTAGCAAGAAAGACCCCGGGCTCCTCCTGTACTCTCTTGTAGAAGTCCTCGTACTGGGCTGCCGTTCGCATATCCTTGTAGAATATGTACGCCTCGGCTTCGGGATTCTGCTCCATTACGTAGAGCGCCTGCTTCAGCGAAGTCATGCAGCAAAAGGCCGAGCAATAGGGCAGGCGATCCGGATCCCTCTGACCGGCACACTGAATGAATGCCACGCTGGTGACTTCCTTCCCATCGGAGGGACGTGTGATCTTGCCCTTCTGCGCCAGTTCCTCCATCTGGACATTCGTGATGACATCTGCATACTTGCCGTAGCCCAGGTGTTCCAGCTTGCTGGGATCGTAGGGCTTGAAGCCGGTTGCCTGAACGATGGAGCCGATCCTGATAGAGGTCGAAGTGCCGTTCTGCTTCACGGAAACGTCGTACATTCCCGGCCCGCCTTCAATCTTCTCGATCTCAGCCCCGGTGAAGACCTTGATCCTCTGGTTCTCGTCTACCTGCTTGATCTTGGCGTCAATGCCGGTATCTTCCAGGTCCCGATAGGGCGCATGCTTGGGATACGACTTATGCAACTTGACCATCCAGCCACCCAGAGCTGGCTCCCTCTCTACGAGGCAGACCTCATATCCCGCTTCTGCAGCTTCAAGAGCTGAGGTAATCCCGGTTATGCCACCCCCGACCACCAGAATGGTCTTGTCGATCGTCTCAGAGAAAGGCTCCGGAGGCTCAGCCTTCTGGGCCCTGGCCAGGCCCATCCTGAGATAGTCCTCTGCCAGCATCTGAGTATCTTCATCTCCAGGCGGGTGGCACCAGATAACGTGCTCTCTGAGATTCACTCTCTCCACGAATACAGCGGAGTCGTAGCGAAACACATCCATCTTCGCCCTGGGGGAACAGGCAGCTATGACTACGGTGTTGGTGCCCTCCTGAATGTCCTGCGCTATGAGCTTAGCCCCCTCTTCACCGCACAGGAAGGCATTAGTCTTGCAGTTCTCAACCTTGAACTCCTTGGTGGCCACTCCGCATAGCTTGTCCAGGTCGAGAGCGTCCCCAATTCCACAGCCGCCGCAAATATAGACTGCGAGCTTCTTATCCATTTGCCCCCCCCCTTACCACAGACTGAATCGCCTTGAGCGCTGCCCTAGTAGCGTCCTGTACTGAAGTGGAAACATCGGCCGGCCTCCTGCTGCAGCCGGCGGCATAGATACCGGCGGTGTCGGAGGCAACGAAGCCGTAGTTGTCATGCGCTATGTCCGCCGCTATCTTTGATTCCGCACTCGTGGGAACCATACCTGTCGCCAGCACTACCATCTCAAACGACTGTTTGACCTTTTCGCCTGCTACGGTATCTTCAGCATGAAGCGTCAGGTCCTGGGATCCCGGGTCTTCTTCGATCTTGGCGACCTTGCCCCTTACCAGGGTGACCCCTTCGCTTCCCTGAACACGCTGGAAGAAGTCCTCCAGAATGCCCAACGCACGTACGTCAATGTAGAAGATGGAGACCTTGGCTTCGGGGTTCTGATCCTTGACGTAGGTGGACTGCTTCAGGGAACCCAGGCAACACACCCCTGAGCAATAGGGCAAGTGGTTCTCATCCCGTGATCCGGCGCACTGAACAAAGGCGATATTGCCGACCTCTTTGCCGTCGGAAGGACGGACGATCTTGCCCTTGGTTGGGCCATCGGGAGCCGCGAGTCTTTCCATCATCACATTAGTTATCACGTTCACATACTTGCCGAAACCCAGATTATCGAGCTTGTTGGCATCGTACGGCTTCCAGCCGGTGGCCAAGACAACCGACCCGACCTTCAGCTTCAGATTCTGCACGGGCATGTCCAGGTCGATGGCATCGTATTGGCAAGCAGCGACGCATTTCGCGCACTCAGCTCCCTTGCATTCCTTCATATCGATCACATATTGCATGGGAAAAGCCATGGCGTGGGGTAGATAGATGGCCTTGGTATGATCCATTTCATAGTTGAAATCGTTGGGCCTTTCAACAGGACAGACCTCGATGCAGTTGCCACAGGCAGTACAGTTGTCGTTGACCATACGGGGGTTTAGCTTGAGGTCGACCTCGTAAGCCCCCTCCTTGCCCGAAACGCTCTCCACCTCTGCCAAAGTGAAAACCTTGATCCTGGGATTTGTCTTGATCCTACGAAAGTTGATCTCGAGGCCACAGCTAGGTGAGCAGAGCTTGGGGAAGTACTGGTTCAACCTGGCCACCCTGCCACCGAGGTACGGCTCCTTCTCAACCAGGAAAACGTCGTAGCCCACCTCAGCGATTTCGACAGCGGCCGTCACGCCGGCCATTCCCCCTCCGATGACGAGAATACCCTTGGGAGAGTCTATGACATCTACCTCACTCATGTTCCCCCCTTATTCTCTCCATTTCCTTTGCCAACTCTTCTTTCCTCTCCTCCACCACCTCACCTCTAATAGTCATTGTGGGCTCTCCGAACAGAGAGAACCTCAACCAATGATACCCGAAATCCAGCAACGCTTCATCTTCCTGCCTTATCTTCTCAATGACCTCGTTCTCTACCTCAAACAGCTTGAAGAAGCTGCTATCAAAAAGGTGTCCCCTGAACCGGTCGAGGTCATACAAGGCCATATAGAACATCTGCTTCTGTGCCGGCCCGAGACCTTTCCCTTCATCCACGCTCTGCAAACGCCTGTGCAGCGTTATATCCTTGTAAGGCTGGGCCTTATCGTTGTAGTCGTCAATCCCCTGATCCTCCCACCACTCGGCCACCGTCCACTCTTTTCCCTCTTTCAACCCGGCGCAGGCGAAGCTTTCTTCCATGATGAAATAGAACTCCTCGCCTTCCACGTTCTGCTCCGTCTTCGAGGAGGCCATTCCCACCGGGTACATGCGGCAAGGCCATGGTCGATCCTCATATATCAAGCAGCCCTCGGCGCTGACAAATGGGCAGGTTTTCTTCTCATCATCCCTCATCTTCAGGAGGACAAGGGGGACCTTCTGCCCCACCGAGAGAAGAGGAACGACGTACTCTCCCAGGAAGTCCTCGGAAGAAAGGTTCAGCGCCCTTCTCATGCGCAGAGCGTCATAGGGGGTGAGCAGGATATTCACGTCAGCGCAGCAAGTGGTAAAGCAGGGAATGTCTTTGTGGCAGGAGAACCTGAACGTGCTTTCGGGGGTAAGTCTCGGATATTCCTTGAGTATTTCCTCTTTCAAGCTTTTATGCATATCATCAACCAGAGGACTCCAGCCACTACTGAAGGTGGCCGGAGTCCTAGTCGTTAATCAACGGCCGAACCGTTGACCAGTTCTTATTCAACCACACAGAGTCGACTGGTTACTAGCCCTCCATCGGGATGATGTCGCGCTTCATGATCTCCCACTGTCCAGTCTTGGGATCCCACTTGCAGTTGACGAAGACCTTCCAGTTGGCATCATCCATCTTGGGATGGTCTGCTCTGAAGTAGTATCCCGGCCACCTGGTCTCCTCACGAAAGCGCACCGTCCGCACGTGAGCCTCTGCCTGCCACATGCGGTGTACGTTCTCCCAGCACCGCATCAACTCATGGAGGTCCTCAGCCGCCAGCTTCTCCGAATCCTCTTTCAGGAATGCAAGAAGCTCAAGTCCTCTATCCAGGTAGGGCTTGTTGGTGGCGAACTGGGTTGAAGCGCCACCCGCGTACTCATCCATGATCTTCTGGAGTCTGTACATGAACTGCTGAGGCCTGATGTAGTTCTCGTTGACATCTGGATTGTCCGTCAGGCCCGAGAACTTCTCGAATGTATCCATTGGCTGCAATAGTGTCTTCTTGAGCTGCTCAACCTGGGCGGCATCCGCCTTAGGCTGGTCCGGGTTGTCAACAATGTAGGCTATAGCAGCCTTGGCGCGGATCCTTCCCTCCGCATGAGAGCCATCTGAGAACTTGTGGCTTGAGGCTCCGGAGGCATCGCCTGCACAGAAGATGCCCTTGACCGTGGCCATGCCATTGTATCCCCAGAAGTACTTCGGTGGTGCAAGGTCCTCAGGGCCGCTCACCCATGCGCCGGAAGCACCCGAGTGTGAGCCAATGAAGTACGGCTCGCAGGCCTGAATCTCGGACGGTTTCTCCTCGGGAGAGGTATTGGTGGCCGCCCAGAGGATGGCCTGGGAAATGGTCATGTCAAGGAAGTCTTCCCATGCCTCGGACTCAACCTCCTTCAGCTTCTTCTTCTTCGCCTTGTCATCCGGCTCAGCATCTACGATTCTGGCAATGGCTTCTTCCGTCCTCATAAAAGCCGGGCCTTTTCCTTCCTGCTGGTCCAGCATCATGAGGTAGTTCCTCAGATTGGCGGGAATAGGCTTGACCAATCCATAGGGAGCCCAGTTCTCAAGCTCCGCCTTTCTCTCTACCATGTACTCGCCGCCAAGGGCGGTGGTTGCGCGGGACTTGAACAGGAGGAACCAAGCGCCGACGGGGCCATAGGCATCCTTGAAGCGAACCGGGATGAACCGGACCTCTTGGCAGGTCATCTCACAGCCGCTCTTCAGCGTGAAGTAGGCGCTGGAGCCGGTGTTGAATGGCGGATACCAGGACCTGCCAAAACCCTCACCCGTCGAGCGGGGCCTGAATACGTGAACCGCTCCGCCCATGGCAACGATCACCGCTTTGGCCTTGAACACATAGAACTTGTTCTCTCTGACGCTGAATCCTACCGCGCCAGCAACCCTGTCTCCGTCCATCAGGGGCTCGACGATGAATATCCTTTCGTAGATCTCACCGTTGGCGCCGAGGGCTGCCATAGCGTTCTTGGCCGCCTCAGCAATGATCACCTTGTAGGACTCACCGTTGATCATGAGCTGCCAGGGGCCCTCAAACACGTAGTTGCCGCCATCGTCCTTCCAGATGGGTAGACCCCATTTCTCAAACAGGTGAACCGAGCCGTCTACGTGCCTGGCGATGTCATACACCAGGTCATCCCGGGCAACGCCCATCAGGTCTTGCCTGACGTATTTCACATAGTCCATAGGGCTTCTTCCCTTAACCTTCATACCCACATACTGATTAAGGGCTGAGAGTCCCATGGCCACGGCACCGCTCCTATCCATGGCTGCCTTGTCTACCACGGTTACCTTGAGGTTGTGCTTCTTCGCCCAGTGGGCCGCCTCCACAGCGGCACCGCAGGCTGCCATTCCACCACCGATGATTAACAGATCGGTGGTTACTTCAACAGTTTCAAACTGTGCCATCTTTTCACCTCAACCCTTTCTTACTTCTTGATGGTGGGAAGCTCCGCTACCCACAGAGACTCGGGCTCAGTGAACAGCAGCGGGCTCTTGAGATCGTCCGCTTCAGGTGCCGTCTTGAATCCCCCATCGGGTACTGCGGAGCCCTCTGGCGTGGTCCTGATGGGAAACTTGAATCGCTTGAGGGTCTCGTTTCTAAATTTGACCGTCCACATGATGTCTTCGGTTCCCCGCAGTGGGGTGGCGCTGGCACCCATCGGTACAAAGTCGGCATACCCTCTAACCGCCATGGCTTGCTGCGGGCAGATCTTGACACAGCTATAGCACTCCCAGCACATCATCGGGTCGCGTTGGTATGCCTTCATAGTATCCTTGTTCAATACTATGAGGTCATTAGGGCAGATATGCATGCAAGCAGTCTTGTCCTGCCCCTTACACCCATCGCACTTCTCCATTATTACGTAGCTTGGCATGCGCTTCCTCCTTTCTTTAGCGCGGTAATCTTTTTAATGCTTTGCAATTGGTGACCAGTTAAGGTTATTGCTTTCCGTCCCTCCTTCTAGGTTGATGCCAGGAAGGCATCCATTACATTCAGATTTTTCTTTTCGACCACCAGGTCAAATATCTTGTCCTTTGCATCCCGGGGGAGCAACTCAATGGATTTGGTGGTTGCTGAATCGTATTTCGCCATCGGGTACTTCTTCAGGAGTGCGTCCTTCTGCGCCTCACTTGTAGGCACTGGCAAGCATTTCAACCCGGCAAAAACGTCTTGCGTTACATCCGCAAGCCCGGCTTTCTGAAGTCTTTCCAGCCGCTCTTCATTTATCCATATGTTTATTGGAATGGATTCTGCCATCTTACACCTCCATTGGGGGAACACTGATAACAGGGTTCCTCTTGCTTAAATATTCCTCAGTCACGAAGGGTGATCCAAAGCCGTATTTCTCGGCTGATTCCATGACCAGGTCGAAGACCTCCGGTCTGAATATCAGCCTTGGGGGCTTGACTCCGTCCTGAATGATGCTTCTGATCACGGTACCGCTGAATTGTTGAGGTTTGTGTCCGCAAAGTCCCGAATAGGTTACCTCACCACAGGTTGGGCAATACCACCATTCAAGGGTCAGTACCGAGCCTATGCCAAGATCAGGCACCTGGCTAAAGATCTCGTGGGCAGCATAAGTGCCATAATAGGTCCCCACCCCAGCATGATCCCTGCCAAACATATGATGAGTACAGCCGAGGTTCTTCCTCACGATGGCGTGGAAGATGGCCTCTTTTGGCCCTGCGTACCGCATATCCCACAATAGAATCGAGGTGAGGTGAGTCCCTTCCTTGAAGTAGCCAGACTCTCTCGTGACATCGTGGGTTAGCACGATCGCTTCATCAATATAGTCGCCAGTCCTCTTTTCTCCAACTACGCAACTGACCAGGACCGCGTCAGCATTGGACGAGAACCATGCACCTTTCATCAGCCACTCGTGTCCGGTATGGGGCACATTCCTGGTTTGATGAGCGATAACTCTCTCCCAACCCAGCTCAGCCATCTTCTGTCTGAGCACCTTGGGAGGATACCAGTATTTGTCAAAGGGCGGGTTTACTTTGGGCGGATTCACGACGGACACCTTGCCCCCAAGGAATTTGTCCTTGTAGGCGTTCGTCCTTTTCACGCCGGGGTGTTTGTCTTCTGTAGTGCCATAGACCTTCTCAGCGAAGAGGTTCTTGTCGTAGGAAAAGATTTCTTCCAACTCCAGTACGGCATAAGGTTGATCCTGATACGTAAGAAGGAGGGTATCTCCCTCCTTTATTCCCTTCTCCTGTATCTCGCTCTCCGAGATATCGAAGACAATGGGAATGCTCCAGATGTACCCGCTGGCAAGACGCATATCCTTGCAGACGGAATCCACCTCCTTGGACCCCATATAGCCCTCAATGGGTGAAAAAAAGCCATGGGCAATGCTCAAGATCTCATTTGCCCTCGAACCGTCAATGGCTAGTCTCACTTTTGCCCCTCTGGCCTTTTCCTTGCCTTTACCCGGCTCCATCACCCTGTCCACGAGCGTTCCGCCATGGGGGGATAGAGCATTGTTCACTTCTGCCATGTTACCTCCTTCTTCAGAATCAGAAATATCGGCCACTTATTCTTGGTTCGGACCATATACACTGCGTCAAAATAAGTACAAAGTGCCTTTTTGTGAAATCCATCACAATCTCGCCGTCCAGTATATCACCCAGAAACGCTCTTGTCAATAGGGAAAGCCTGCTGTTAGTGAAATCCATCACAAGCTCGCCGTGTAGTATATCACCCTCATGTGTTCTTGTCAATAGAACTAGGGTGGTCTTGTGCAAATTCTACGTAACATTAGGCCAAAATCCGAGTAAGTTTTCGCACATTACTGTTGACAGCCTTTCTTGAGCATGCTAGACTATTTGCCCAGAGTGGCCCGCGGGCTATACGATTTGATGATGACGCTGGAACAGCTTCTTTCGCAAAAGAGGGACGCCATTCTGGGACGATGGTCCGACCTGATAGCGTGCAGCCCTCCAACAGGCGCTGCACCTCCAGTCAGAGGCACAGACCAGTTCACCAACCCCGTGGCCCACATCATTGGCCTTGCAACGGATGCCCTCTACAGCGAACTGCTCCAAGGCAGCACGGACTCCGATAAGGTCTGCGCCTCCCTTGACAATATCATCAAGATCAAGGCGGTTCAGGACCTTTCTCCCTCCCAAGCCGTTGCCTTTGTGTTCCTGCTGAAGAAAGCGATAACAGAGGAACTGAGAAGCGAGATCGAGAAGCGACAACTTCTGGGACAATGGCTGGAATTTGAGCTCCGAATAGACAAGCTAGCATCCCTGGCGTTTGACATCTACATGCAGTGCCGAGAGAAGATTTGCCAGCTCAGGGTCAACGAGATAAAGGCTGATCGAGAGGCGGCTTTCAGATTGCTCGAATTAGTGGAGACCGCGGGGAGGAAACGCTTTGAGGCAATAGAATGAGCGGCGTGTACATCTTTTTCGGGGTTGTGATACCCTATACCGCTGCAGTCGTATTCATTCTAGGGTTGCTTTATCGCATCTGGAAATGGGCAGGAGCGCCAGTCCCATTCCGCATACCTACAACCTGCGGGCAGCAGAAATCGCTCCCCTGGATCAAGTCGAGCTACCTAGATAATCCACACAATACTTATGGCGTCATCGGTAGAATGGCACTGGAGGTGCTGCTGTTTCGCTCCTTGTTGCGTAACACAACAGTTGAGCTGAAGCAACAGGCGAAGAGGCTGATATATACTGAGAGCTTGGCACTCTGGCTAGCGGCGCTGGCCTTCCACTGGTCCCTCCTTATTATTCTACTCAGACATCTACGGTTTTTTACCGAGCCCGTGCCCGCCTTCGTTCTCGGCCTCCAGAGCCTCGACGGTGTTTTTAAAATCGCCGTGCCCACGCTTTTCATAACCGATATTATCATCCTGCTCGCCCTGACATATCTCATCTTCAGAAGAGTTGCACAGTCACAGGTGCGCTTCATCTCTCTTCCCTCCGACTATCTGTCCATCCTGCTGATTCTGGGCGTAGTCTTTTCCGGCCTTCTGATGCGGTTCTTCTACAAAGTGGATATTGTTGCTGTGAAGGAGCTGGCCCTGGGCGTTATCACCTTCAGTCCCTCCACCCCGCCTGCGGGTATCGGCATCCCCTTCTACATCCATCTTTTCCTGTTTTGCACTCTTCTGGCCTACTTTCCCTTCAGTAAGATGGTGCACATGGCGGGGGTATTCCTTAGCCCCACGAGGAATCTGGCAAATAGCAGCCGTATGCGGCGACACGTCAATCCCTGGGATTACCCGGTCAAGGTGCATACCTACGAGGAGTATGAAGACGAATTCCGGGATGTTATGAAGGCTGCTGGAATGCCCCTTGATAAGGAGTGAATGTGCCTGACGAGAAATTGACCCAAGAAGAGATGCTAGATATAGACTACACTCCTCCCAAGAAGAGTTGGCTGGAGCCTTCCGCCGTATTCAGGAAAGGCACCTATTGCTACAGTGCGCCGCCAAAGCATCAGGGATATCTCGAACTCCCGTATCCCAGGGAGTGGCAACCGTTTGATGCCGATTGGAAACTGCCCGAGAACTGGAAGGAGATCATACTGAAGGGGATGGAGGACCGGCTGAGTAGGTTCCGCTCCTTCAGGCTCTTCCTGGACATCTGTGTGCGCTGTGGTGCCTGCGCTGACAAGTGTCACTTCTTCATCGGCTCCGGGGACCCCAAGAATATGCCAGTGCTGCGGACGGAACTCTTGCGATCCGTTTACCGAAAGCACTTCACCCTGCCTGGAAAGCTTTTTGGCAAGTTGGCTGGAGCGAGGGAACTGACGGAGGATGTACTGAGAGAGTGGTTCTACTACTTCTACCAGTGCACCGAATGTCGCCGCTGCTCAGTTTTCT
>SOKG01000179.1 GCA_004376205.1 Dehalococcoidia bacterium
CTTCGCCCTGGCAAAGGCTGGTGTGAAGTCGTTTGTTATTACAGACATTATTATTGAAAAGGCACACAAGCTGGCATCAGACCTGGAGTCGCTGGGCTCATCTGTATCTGTGGCGGAGCATTTTATTGAGGCCCTGCCCCCATGTGAGCTTGTGGTCAACTGCACCCCGGTAGGGATGAAAGATAGCGCCACCGATGGTCAATCGCCACTGGAGGCGGAACTCATACCAAAGGGGGCGCTGGTCTACGATGTGGTGTATAATCCTATAGAGACGCCGCTACTTGCGGAGGCGAAAAAGGTTGGGGCGCGCACCCTGGGCGGGCTGGCCATGCTGGTTTATCAGGGGGCGATGGCCTTCGAGCTGTGGACGGGCAGGGGGGCCCCAGTTGACATAATGTTTGAGGCGGCGAAGGGGGCTTTGGTTTAGTTGGCTCGAATTAGCGGAGCGAGAAGTCAGGTTTGCGTGGAGGTTGAAAATGCAACTAAAGACCCTGGCGTTGAATAATTTTCGGAGATTCATGGAAGAGAAGGTCGTACTAGATAGACCTCTAACTTGCCTAGTTGGCACCAACAACTCCGGAAAGACTACTATTTTAGAAGCTATCTGCTTGGTGCTAAACCTAGGCAGTGAAAGAGGCGGCACATACTTGAATAGAAGCACAGACAGCGGGCCTTGCAGCATCTCGCTCGCGCTTCAGGTCAACCAAGATGAGTGGGAACGGCTAGCGAGGGCGAAGTTTCCTCGCAAGGAAATTCCGAAGGAACCTTTCTTTGAAACACTGGCAGAGGCCGATGTCATTGGTGAATGGACAGAAACTTGGAGCGAGGGGCGTGTAGTTTCTGGCCCTAGTAGAAGTTTCAAGCTCGCCGACTCTGAACAAATTCCCAACGAGAATAGGGGCTTTGCGCAAAGGCTAGCAGCCTCTATAGTGGAATACAATCTCGCAGATTTGTTTGGCATCGTGTACTTGCCAACCACAGAGAGGCAGCTGTCTGCAGCGGAAAATTTTGTGCCTTATCAGAAGGTTCAATCCTTCAAGCAGCGACATAGCTACATTTGCAATGTTCTCTACCACCTGAACCGCAAAAACCCAACAGCGTTCGAAGACTACGCTGCTAAGGTCAAGAGCTTCTTCCCTGAGATCACTGAAGTAGATATTGAGTTTGACCAAGACACGGGCAATGTGCACCTTCGCGTTAAAGAAGCAGCAAGCGATGTGGCTCTGACGGAGTCTGGCTCCGGCACCCGATCGTTCATTAGTCTGTTTGCTCATTTGCTGTGGCCCGACGTATCATTAGCAGTAATAGATGAACCAGATATTCATTTGCACTCTGGCCTGGTCAAGCAGCTAGCGGACTTCTTAAGACGATTGTCTGCGAGAATCCAGTTTATTGTCACCTCTCACAATGAGGCTTTCATTAACCAAATGGGCCTGGAAGATATGCAGAATATATACTCGACTGGCGCGCTAACCTCGTCCGTATCCCAAGTAACTGATCCCGGGGTAATACTGAAACAACTGGCCGAGATTGGCATAGCACTGCCACGCGCAGAACAGGTTGCACTCCAGCAGTTTTCAAAGACTTTGTCAGCACGGGACACCGAACCTGTGAGTACCAAAATCGAATCTGTAGCACAGCAGGCAAGGCAACGACTAGATAGTCTGTCATTGAGTTATCATACTCCCAGCGAGTTGGAAGCGGCTGAGCAGCAATATGACATTGCCCCCCACTCCGCGGCCGACAGGCTGGTCAAGAAACTTGAGTCGTGCCCGCCGGGCAGGGAGCACTGGCGAGACTATGAGGACGTATGCCAA
Organism: Dehalococcoidia bacterium; assembly: GCA_004376205.1. Lineage (GTDB taxonomy): Bacteria > Chloroflexota > Dehalococcoidia > SZUA-161 > SZUA-161 > SOKG01. Next base: position 1,818 of record SOKG01000179.1, read on the forward strand.
GAGATCCTTACCTATTGCCTCGTGCCGCCTCTAACGGAACCTTCTGTACAAAGCCGTACGGAAAATGGATTTGAGCGCCGTGATCTAATATTTCACATCCCCCATGCGGCAACAGGTAGTGTATGGTCATGGTTACATACGGATCAACGTTTCTGTTCCCTCGCAATCATACTAGACTGCAAGAATTACTCGAGTGAACTCAATGGAGATGAAGTGCACAAAACAACGAAGTATCTCAGCAAGGATAGACTCGGGCTATTTGGTATCATAGTTACACGGGTAGGGCTTTCAGAGTCAGGTCAGGCACGGCAAAATGAGACTTGGCGAAGTGATGGCAAGTTGGTAATATGCATCAACGATTCGGACTTAAAGCAGATGTTAGGGATGAAAGAAGCAGGAGAGAAGCCTGAATTTCTAATTGACAAGAAGATTAGAGAATTTTTTGAGCGTCTAGGGCCTTCGGCGTAGAATAAACCACCTGGCTAAGGATTTCAGGGGTTGCCTCAGAGGAGGGGAGGTATATAGATGTTTCGCTTTCTAACCGCGGGTGAATCGCATGGCAGGGGGTTGGTCGCCATCATCGAGGGGGTGCCTGCGGGGCTGGCCCTCGATGAGGAGTATATCGCCCGCGATCTTGTGCGGCGCCAGGGAGGATATGGCAGGAGCGCCCGCATGGAGATAGAGCGGGATAGGGCGGAGATCTTCTCCGGGGTGCGCCATGGGCTCACTATGGGCAGCCCCATCTCACTTCTCATCTGGAACCGCGACTGGGAGAACTGGAAGGAGGTCATGGCCATATCCCCCGTGGAGCAAGAGATAGAGCCGGTAACTCGACTGCGCCCTGGGCATGCCGACCTGGCAGGGGCGATAAAATACGCTCTCGATGACATCCGTCCCATCCTGGAGCGGGCCAGCGCTCGAGAGACGGCGGCCAGGGTTGCCATTGGTGCGGTGGCGCGAAGGCTGCTCGAAGAATTTGGCATCGAGATTCATAGCCATACGATTGCCATTGGAGGCGTATGGGCCAAGGGCGAAAAAATCGATTGGGCTCAGGTCGAAAAATCGCCAGTCCGCTGCGCCGATGCCGAGGCGGAGAAGGAGATGATGGCTGCCATCGATAAAGCAAAGGAGGAGGGCGATAGCGTGGGAGGCATCTTCCAGGTGGTGGGTACCGGGGTGCCCATCGGCGTGGGGAGCCATGTCCAGTGGGATCGCAGGCGCGACG
>SOKG01000252.1 GCA_004376205.1 Dehalococcoidia bacterium
TGCGGTATTGACACTGCCTTGGAGAAGTAGTATAAGACGACTGGCGCGTGAACGCAGATCGTTCACGAGACATTTCCTGGTGCGGTCCACCTCCAACAGGACTCTCCCGAATGAATCAAGGGCACCTTCGTCAGCCAGGCGGATTTGCTGCGAAAGGTAGCAAGATGGGGCAAAGGATTGAAAGGGAATCAGGCCTGGTATAGACCATGGACTGGCTAGAGCGGCACCGCACGCCCGTTATTGCGCTATTGGCAGCCCTTATCGTGATAGGTGGGGCGGTGCTCCTCTATCGCCAGTGTGCTTTGCCTCAATCCGTTGAGATAGTCATCTCGCCGCCATCCCCTGAGATTCATGTCTACGTCGAGGGAGAGGTAGTCAGCCCTGGCGTCTACATGTTGCAAGATGGCGACCGCGTTGTAGATGCTATCGAGGCTGCTGGTGGGTTTACCGCGGATGCCGACCAGGGTGCGGTCAATCTCGCCGCCCCCCTGAGGGACGGAGACCGCGTCCATGTGTACAGGATCGGCGATGTTCCCCAAAAGATCAACCTCAACACCGCTGAGGCATGGTTGCTTCAGAGCCTGCCCGGGATCGGAGAGACGCTGGCCCAGAGAATCATTGACTATCGCAACGAGAACGGTCCTTTTCAGCCGATCGAGGACTTGAAGAAGGTGGAGGGGATCGGGGCGGCGACATTTGAGAAGTTGAAAGATAAGATCGCCGTTCGCTAGCTTCCCTATCAGGCTGTCCGAAAAGGGTAGCGTTGCCACTCCCTTCGGGCTTGAGCCTCAGGGCGAAACGCCTGTGGCAACGAATGCTTCGTCGTGACAGGAGCCACGACGCTACACAGGGTGAGGTCTTTGGAGAACTACTCATCGGCGCCTGTTTGAGAGACAAGTATGAGGCTCATATACCTGAGTTCGTCCTGGATTATCGGGATCTATTTGGGCATGTGGGCTGGTTTTCACTGGGCCGCTATTGCCGCCGTTGCTGGAGTCGCGCTTCTTGCTTTCCTCTTGCGTCGTGGAAAGGCGCTGCTGCTTGTGCTATGTCTCATCGTACTCGTCGGTGGCATCTTCCGCTTCCAGACCACTGTCCCTAATGTGGATGAGAGCACACTCCAGTTCCATAACGATAAGGGCGTAGTGCAAATAAAGGGCCTGGTCGCCGCCGACCCAGAGCCCACAGACAGCGCCGTCGCTCTCCGCCTCGATGCCAGGGAGATAAAGGTGGGAGAGGTATGGAGGGATGCCTCAGGGGTGGTCTTGGTCTATGCGCCCCGGTTCCCCTCTCCCGATTTCCTCTTTTCGCATGGCCCGCGCGATCCCCCCTATTACCGCTATGGTGACCTGGTGCAGGTCGAGGGCGAATTGGAGACGCCGCCGGAATTCGAGGGATTCGATTGGCGAGAATACCTCGCCCGCCAGGGCATACACTCCATTATCTACTATCCTGCTCAGATGGAGCTTCTCGCCAGTGGGCAGGGGTTTAAGCCTCAACAGTGGCTCTACGGACTGAGGAATCGAATGTCTGAGTCTCTGGAGGATGCTCTGCACGAACCCCAGGGATCGCTGGCTCAGGCTACTCTCCTCGGAAAGCGCAGTAATATCCCGGATGAGCTCAGAGATTCCCTCTCACAAACGGGGACGGCGCATGTTATCGCCATCTCCGGGCTCCACATCGCCATCGTGGGCGGTATCGCGCTCAGTTTCTGGGCGTGGCTATTCGGGAGAAGACGTCCCACATATTTCTTGCTCGCTCTTGTCGCTATCTGGGGCTATGCCCTGCTCACCGGGTTGCATGCCCCTGCGCTGCGCGCCGCGATCATGGTCAGCCTGTGGCTCTTTGCTGATTATATCGGCAGACCGCGCAGCGCTCTAACCTCGCTCCTTTTCGCCGCTGCACTCATGATAGGGATTCACCCCTCGATTATGCGCGAGGTTTCCTTCCAAATGAGCTTCGCGGCAATGGCGGGGCTGATACTACTGACTCCGCGCTTTCGATCATGGGGCAGAAGGGCTCTTAAGCTGACTGATGGGGGTAGAACGGGATTAGGCTTTGTTGTCGACAGCCTCTCGATCACACTGGGGGCTGTCCTGGCCATCATGCCCATCATCGCCTACTACTTCCATCAAATCTCGCTGGTGGTCCTCCCTGCCAACTTCTTCGCCCTGCCGGCGCTGCCCGGCGCCATCGGCACCGCCGCCCTCGTCGCGATTTTCGGGCTCTTTGCCCCGCCGCTGGCTCAGGTTCTGGGGTGGGTCGCCTGGCTTTTCCTCAGCTACATGATCGAGGTCATCGAGTTCTTCTCATCCCTGCCCTTTGCCTCCATTGAATTGAAAGAAGTTGGCGCTCCCTTTGTTTGGGGGTATTATGTTGTTCTGGGCGCAGGACTATGGGCATGCAGTAACCGGTCGAGGCTGGGTGCAACCATGAGCAAGGCGAAAGCACGTCTATCATTGGTGCCGGAGCTTTTCAGGAGGGTGCCGGCGAAATTCGTCGTTCCACTTCTTATTGTCGTGGCTGCCCTGGTATGGATCGCTGCCTTCACGGTGCCTGATAACCGGCTCCACGTTTTCTTCCTCGACGTAGGGCAGGGTGATGCCATCCTGATTCAAAAAGGCCACCAGCAGATCCTTATCGACGGTGGCCCCGATCCCGAGAAGGTGAGCCTTGAGCTTGGCGATAAGCTGCCCTTCTGGGACCGGACTATAGAGCTTGTCATCCTGACGCATCCTGAAGTGGACCACATCACAGGGTTAGTTGAGGTGCTCCAGCGCTACGAGGTCAAGCAAGTTCTGACCAGCGGGCAGGAATGTGACTCCTCTGTTTGTGTCGAATGGCGCAGGCTGATTGAAGAGAAGGACATCGAGCACACTATTGCCCGGGCAGGGCAGCGAATCGCGCTGTCTGGAGAGGTAAGCTTGGAGGTGCTTCACCCCCAGAGGACGTTGCTCCAGGCGACTGCTTCTGATGTAAACAATAACTCGCTAGTAATGAGGCTGGTTTTCCACGATTTCAGCCTGCTGCTCCCAGGGGACGTCTTCGAGGAGGCGGAGCAGCATTTGCTTGACCGGAGGTTCAGCCTGAGAAGCACTGCACTCAAAGTCCCACACCACGGGTCCGACACTTCCAGTTGCTCGGAGTTTCTCACTGGAGTCGATCCTCAGCTGGCGGTTATCTCAGTGGGAGAGGGGAACCCATTCGGGCATCCCAGCCCGGAGGTAGTGGAGAGGTTGGGGGAAATGGTTGGCGAGGACAGCGTGTATCTGACCTCGCAGCAGGGCACTATCGAGCTGATCACCGATGGCAAGAGGCTGTGGGTGCGAACGGAGAGGTGAAGTGGGAGCAATTGTCCATTGATACTAAAGATCGGTAGTGGGTCAATTTGAATAATAATATTAAAATGTCAATAGTGGGAAAGTGGGATTATACCACTTGACATTCTATCCCACCTATGTTATAGTTATGCCATAATGACAGAGCTAATAAAAGATACAGCATTCGAAATGGTGGCTAATGGTGTAAAACCGGACAGTAAGAGGCGCATAGTTCTCCCCAATGATACAGTGGGGGAAGGCGTTACCTACCATATATACCACAACAGCCTTGGGCAGATCGTTTTAGACCCCCAAGTAAGCATTCCTGCTTATGAAGTTTGGCTGTTTAAAAACCCCGATGCTTTAGCCTTGGTAAAGCAAGGTCTATTAGAATCAGCACAAGGTCTTGCTAAGAGTCGCGGTTCGTTTGCCAAATATGCTAGTGATGCGTCGTGAGTTAATTTTTACTCCCACGGCATACCAAGAATACAAAGCACTATCAAATAATCCAGCAAAAAAGGGCGTACTAAAGCAGGTACGGAAGACTCTAGCACTTATTGAGATAAACCTACGCCATCCCTCCCTAAACACTCACGAGTACCATTCCCTTACGGGCCTCAATGGCGAAAAGGTTTTTGAGGCGTATGCTCAACAAAAAACGCCAGCAGCCTATAGGGTCTTTTTTCATTATGGCCCAGATAGGGTTGAAAAAGGGGAACGGATACCCGTCATTACAATTTTTACTATTACCCCTCACCCCTGAAGAATGACCCACTACCTAAAGATCGCTTGAACTATGTGTCCTTTTTGCTATCGTCACCTTTTGTGTGTATATCCTTCAGTCTCGATATCGCCTCATCGGCTTCCATACTGTAGGCCCATCCCTGCGGCTTCGTGCCGATTATCTCCTCTTCAGCAAGCTGGCTGATCTCCTCCTTCGTCATTCCGAGGAGCCTTGTAAGAACATCCTCATTGTCCTGGCCCAGGGTTGGTGCTGGCCTGCGTATAGTAACTGGAGTCTCGGAGAGCTTGGCAGGAAAGCCAGGATAGGGATGGGTTCCCGTCACCGGGCGAGTGACCACCTCGAAGAAACCTCTTTCTTCTATATGGGGGTCGCTCAGAACCTCTGCATAGGACAGGACTGGTGCTGAGGCTACCCCTGCCTGTTGCATGATTTGCATCACCTCGCGTTTATCGTGCCGGCGGGTCCAATCTCCAATGAGCTGATCCAGGTCATCATGGTTCTCATAACGGCTCAAGGTATCAGAGAACCTCGGCTCTTTGGTCCACGGGGGATTGCCTATGGCATCACAGAATCTGGCCCATTCCTCTTCAGAGGACACGGTGATTGTGACCCATTCATCGTCGCCTTGGCAGGGATAGACGCCGTGGGGGGACATGGAGGGATGCCGATTGCCTCTGCGAGGCTGCAGCCTCCTGTTCATGGCATAGTCCATGATGGCTCCCCCCATAAAGTTGGTGATGGCCTCCATCTGGGAGAGATCGATGTGTTGTCCCTGCCCCGTCCGGCGGCGGTGTTGTAGGGCGACCATGACGGCAACTGCGCCCATTAAGCCAGCGGCAGGGTCTGCCATGTAGCCAGTCATCATAGGTTCCCCACCGGGGTAGCCGCTGATAGTGGGCATGCCCGATATCATCTCCACATTGGGTCCGAAAGTAACATAGTTCCGCCAGGGGCCGGTAGTCCCAAAGCCGGGCATGGAGAGCATGATGAGCCGGGGATTGATCTCTTTCAGCGCCTCGTATGATAGCCCCCAGTTCTCCATCACTCGGGGGCTGAAGTTCTCGGTGACTATGTCGCCGATCTCCACCAGACTTCTGAAGATCTCCCTTCCCCGAGGATGGTTAAGGTTGAGGGTGATGCCGTACTTGTTTCTGTTGGCTCCATTGAACACGGCAGACCACTCGTATCCGTCCTGAGTCGGCCATCCACCGAGCAACCTCAAGTAGTCCAAACGCTGTATAGACTCGATTTTGACTACCTCGGCTCCCAAATCCGCCAATAACGCTGTAGCCATGGGCCCTGCCCAGTAGATGCAAGCATCGATTATCCTCACGCCCTGCAGTGGTAGTGCTGACATCTTCTACCCCCTTGTTGAATGGAATTCGACCTTCTTAAATGACGCCTTCCTCTCTCAACTTCGCTAGCTGCTTTTCACTGTAGCCTAAGCGCCTAGAGTAAACCTCCTCGTTGTGTTCGCCCAGCACTGGGGCCCTCCTCGCCTGCCACGGCGTTTCGCCAAGCTTAAAGGGAGCGCCGGGGTAAGTGAGCTTACCTACTACGGGATGGTCTATATCTACAAAATACCCTCTGGCTTTGTGCTGAGGCATATCGAAGATCTGCTCGGTGTTGGGAACCACGGTTAGAGGCAGCCTGAGCTCCTGAGCTGCGTGGAAGACATCCTCCATGCGTTTTCCCCGCAACCAGGAAACTATGATGGAGGTTATTTCATCACGGCGCTCCTCTCGCATCATTGGAGTCTCGTACTCAGGCTTGTCCCTAAGCTCGGGCATCCCGAGCAGGGTACAGAGTGACTCCCAATGGGTTTGAGTTGGAAGATAGAACCCAACATAGCCGTCCTCGCAGGGAAGAATACCCCAGGGGAAATGGATGCCTGCCCTCTTCCTGATGAATCCGGCCATGGAAAAGACCAATGTCATCGACGGTTGCATGGTGTGGAAAGCTTCCAACATTGAGACGTCCACGTGTTGCCCCACACCGGTTTCGTCCCTGTGATATAGAGCCGATAGTGCGGCCAGTGCGCCGTAGACACCAGCCACGTACTCAGCCACGTTGGAGCCCATTTTCAGTGGTTCCCGGTCAGGCTCACCCAACTCGTAGAGAATACCGCTCAATCCCCAGATAGTGAGATCGGTTGCCCTGCAGTCACGATAGGGCCCGGTCTGCCCAAAGTTGGAGATAGAGACCATCACCAGGCTGGGGCTTATCTTTTTCAAGGTCTCATAATCCAGCCCTAAGCCGGGCATCACCCGCGGGCTAAAGTTCTCAACCACGACATCTGCCTGTTTTGCCAGCTCCTTTAGAATCCCCACCCCGGTGACGCTCTTCAGGTTCAGTGTGATGCTTTTCTTGTTGGTGTTGAGGTACAAGAAAAGCCCGCTGCTCTCAGGATGAGGTTTATCGTCGGGAAATGGGCCCATACCCCTGGCACCGTCTCCCAGGCTTGGTCTCTCAACCTTGATCACATCGGCGCCATAGTCAGCCAATATCTTGGTGCAGTAGGGGCCAGCGACATAGTGGGTCAGGTCCAGCACCCGAACCCCCGACAAAGCTTTTTCTGCCATGTGCCCCTCCTCTCATTGCTTGTGCTCCCTTTAGAGGGTTGTTCTATAATAAATTACCTGTAATTGGCCGTTTCCCTACCTAAGAAAGCCATCGCCTGAGGCGTTCAAACAAGGCCTCGGAAACGATCGTTTCAGAAGGAAAAGACCCTGAGTTCTCAACTAGGGGTATGGCTTCACCATAACCATACCAGCGGGAAGATGCCTGGGCTATTCGATGCCTGATAGTGGTCGAGCCTGCTCAAGCTTCGATTTCAGTAGTTGGGCTACCGTCTCTGTCGCCTCTGGGCCCAGGGACGCAAGCAGAGCTGCCAGCTCGTCCAGGGAATAGAGCTCTTGGGTGTCCAAGAGACCTCGCTTCATGGCCAGGATAACTGCCTGCGCCCTGTTGCGCGCTTTGAGCTTGACGCATGCCTGGTGCAGGCATATCTTTACCGTGCTGGTGGATGTGAAAAGACGTCGAGCGATTTCCCGATTAGTCAGCCCCCGGCCGACCAGGACAAGCACTTTTCGCTCCCTCTGGGTCAGCACGCTATCTTGTCGCTCTCCCATGGCGTACCACGGCACCAAACTGGCACAATCCGGCAAAGAGAACTTTACTGGGCGGGCTGGTTTTTGTCAAGACACCGCAATGCCCAATTCTATTCTTTTCTCATTTGCCAAGCTGGAGTGCTGACTTCCGGGATCGCCTGATGTTATAATCTACCTAGACCGCAGAGTTCGAATACCAAGGGGGTTGAGTTGAAGCTAGTAGACAATTTCTATGCATACCTTTGGCCTGGCGTCACCATGGCTGAGATGCAAACATACGGAAATAATTGCAACTCCTATGTTGTCGCCAAAGCCCTTCCTGAAAACAAACACGTTCTTGTAGACCCCGGGATGGTGGTTAACGAGGCCAGGCAGAATTGCCTGGAGCGGCTGATCTCCGAGATGGGCAAGGAAGGGTTGAAGATCGAGGATGTGGGTTTGATACTCAATACACATGCCCATCCGGACCACTATGGGGCATCTGAAGCGATCAGAAAAATGAGCGGCGCACAGGTCGCCATCGCCAAGGGGGATGACGAGTTCCTCAAGCTGGCGAAAGGTGAAATGGCCCAGGTCCTCAAGCAGATGGGCTTCGAGATGCCAGAGATCCACCCGGATTTCTACCTTACGGAGGGCGAACTGCGTCTCGACCAGGATCTGGTCGCCAGAATAATGCTTACCCCCGGCCACTCGCAGGGTCATATATCAATCTATTGGCCGGATGCCAAGGTTTTCATGGGAGGAGACCTGATCTTCCACGGTAGCACTGGACGCGTGGATATCCCCGGCGGCAGCGGCCAGTCGCTCAAAGAGAGCATAGAGAGGGTTGCCGAACTGGACGTCGAGTACTTGCTAACCGGTCACCAGTACGGTGCCCCGGGAATCATACAGGGTAAAGAAGAGATAAGGAAGAACTTCGAGACTATCAGGAGATACATCTTCCCCTATCTCTGAGTTCTCCTGCCTTGCTAGGCTAAGGATTAGTACGCTGAAATAAGGAGCAGGACAAGGACATGTCAAGCGAGAATGAGAAGGTAAAGAGTGCACTGGAGATCGCTTTGGAGAAAGCCCAGAAGCTGGGTGCTCTATCTGAAGAGGAAAGGCAGAGATTAAGGGATGAGGAGCTCGCAGCAGCCGGGGAAGCTCTGGCCAAGCGCTACCTGAACGGATTGCCGCTTCGCGACATTGATGTAGAGCTGGGAAGGCGCCGAGAGGAGGACCGCCAGATAATTAGCCGCAATCTGCTGTCGAGTCTGGTAGATAAGATTGACATGGAGCACATTGCGGGGGCCGAGAGGATACTGGCTGCCATTCAGCATCTATCTGGGGATTCAGGGGTTGTCCAGAGCATGAGAGATCTCCTGCGGGAGTACCAAAGCGCGACGGAGAAGGCCTGGCGGGAAAACGGCAGCGCGCTGGAGGCAGCCAAGAGGAGTGAATTGGAGCTAAAGGGGATATCCGGCTCCGCCGTTGACCCCGCAATTGAAACCTCCCCGGAATGGCTCCAGATACGGCACCGGTTGGACACCGATTATCAGGAGCGCCTGGAGGAGATAAAGCGTAAGTGCAAAAACCTCTGAGGGCCAAATGGAACACAAGGTTCCGTAGCTCCGACCTTATCCTTCGATCACTTCTCATCTGCTAGCAAGGAGGAAGCTCATGAACTTGTTTGATGCTGACAATCTAGAGGCGGCAACGGCATTACTGGAACTCAACTGGCAATATCGGGCGTCACGGGCTCTGATGACAGCTCATCAGCTTGGCATTTTTGAAGCGCTTCGGGAGCCGAAAACGGCTGCGGATGTGGCAGCACAGTGCGGCACCGACACGGGCATGACCGAGAAGCTGCTCATCGCCTGCTGCTCCCTTGGCGTTGTGCGGCGTGATGGCGACCATTTTGTGCTGACTCGGTTGGCATGCGATACCCTCTTACCCGAAAGCGCACGCTATCTCGGCGGCGTTCTCGATCACAGCGAAACCCTGTGGTGGGTCTTCACGGGGCTCCCCGATATAATACGAACGGGAGGGCGTGGAGAAGCACCCAAGCCACCTGAAGCTTTCATTTCCCGCTGGCATGAGCATTGGATCTGGGCCATGCATGGCAATGCTGCCAATGGTGTGGCGCAATGGGTGGCGAGACAACTTGACTTGAGTGACCGAAGCCTGCTGCTCGATGTCGGTGGAGGCCCGGGCACTTACAGCATTGCCCTGTGCCAACGCTTCACCAATCTAAAGGCTGTCGTATGGGATGTGTCACAAACCATTGCTATTGCCGAGCAGGTGATCGAGCGGTTCCAGATGAAAGACCGCATCGCCGTGCAAGAAGGTGACTGGAACCGTGACGAGTTCGGTGAAGGTTATGATTGCCTATTGATGTCCAACATCTTGCATGGGCACGGCAGTCAAGCAGAGACGAGGCTGGAGCAGGGAATGCGTGCGCTGGTGCCAGGCGGAATGCTTATCGCGCACGACTTTCTGCTAAACAATGACAAAAGTGGGCCTCTACCAGCAGCGCTGTTCAACTTGATGATCGGTGCCTACACGGTGAACGAGCTGATTGCTGTCATTCGCTCGGTGGGTTTCGCCGACGCGTCTCTTATTGCCTATAACGGCCAGCGAGGGGCCGGCATTGTCACGGCAATGCGTCCGTAGCTCTCCCCAGACGGTTTCCCAGTTGGCTAGGTACTGAGGGTAACAGGCGCGTATTTGTAACCAAACGCGGAACTCGCCTGGAACGGCAGAGCTGCTCTGCCAGCTCAAAGTGCTTCAAGGCCTGATTTCTCCATGAGAACTCCCCTGCATATCCCACCGCTCCCTCTGACATCTTGTTCCTGAGCCCAAGGTTGAGTATAAGCTCTTTGATCCCGGCAATCAGTTGTGCGAAGTCTGCACTAGTCAACCCACCGGCTATTCTCACGGTTTCGCCAACAGCCTCCAGGTCGCGGCAGGCAATTGTAGCCCCAGCACCCAAGGCATGCGCCACAATTCCGCTCTGAGTGCAATCGCTTGGCCAGTAGAAATAGACATCCAAAGCCCTTAGCAGGACAGGGAGCATATCCTCAGGCAGATAAGTCTCCAAGAAGAACTCTCCTGCACCGTTGTAGCTGGTCCTCAATTCCGCGGCACACTCGCTATCGTTGACATTATCGACTTGCCGCAAGATGCCGACATAGACCGCTGCGATCTTTCTCCGAGGCAGCAGCTGCCGCAGGGTATTACGGGCATGATAGAGGAGCCCAATACCTTTGTGGGCGGTGACGAATCCAGCCCCGCCCATTACCACCGTTTCCGGGTCAAGCAACACACGTTGCTGCCTCAAGTTATCCTTACTTGCCTGATTCAGACCGGATTCACCCACTAGATAGTCATGAATCCTCGCCTTGGCTTCCGCTCTGCTCATCCTAGCTACTTCAGGATAGAGAGGAGTACCATGCCATATCACATGCACCTTGTCACTATACTCCGGGAAGGCACGAGTGACTGCCTTATACACACCATCGCTGAACACCGTGATCGCATCCGTGCGGGGTAGCAGCAAATGCAGTAAGGAGTACTCCTGCCTACGCAGGCCGTAAGGGGGTCTCACTGCTTTGAAAGTGAAGCGAGTGGAGAGAAACTACTTTTACGTTGTCTAAGCCTTTGAGCATTTTAACGAACCTGAGGTCGCCTCTCCATATACCGAATTCGTGTTGAAACCAGAGAACTTGGTCTTGATTTGGCTCCAGTCCCTCCGAGATAGAACTTGCAGAGTAATCATCAAAGCTAGGTATGCAATAACGAACGTGGGTGCTTAGCAATGTTTGGTCATCGCTCAGGGGCCCCCTGCAGTTATCCA
>SOKG01000221.1 GCA_004376205.1 Dehalococcoidia bacterium
GCCTCAAAAAATTCTTTTGATTTCAATAAGTTGTAGAATTTCCGAGACGTTTAATGTAGGAGGGTGAGCCGTGCCAAGGGCTGTAAAGACAGGGAGGTATTTCGTCCAGGGAGATGAGGCTATAGCCGAAGGTGCCATAGCGGCTGGCTGCAAGTACTTTGCGGCCTATCCCATTACTCCGGCCTCGGAGATAGCCGAGTGCCTGGCGAAACGGATGCCTGAGGTGGGAGGCGTTGTGATTCAAATGGAGGATGAAATTGCCTCTATCCATTCTATCGGCGGTGCCTCTGTTGCCGGCGTGAAGGCTATGACAGCCTCCTCCGGCCCGGGTATCAGTCTGAAGCTGGAGGGCCTCGGCTGGGGGATCAAGAACGAGATTCCCTACGTTGTGGTTGATATGCAGAGGGCTGGTCCAAGCAATGGTGTCGCCACCCGCGTCGGCCAGGGAGATCTTTACACCGTTAAATACGGATCGGCTGGTGGCAACAACTCGATCATCGCTCTGTCGCCCATGAGTACCCAGGAAGCCTTCGACCTGACTATAGAGTGTTTCAACCTGGCGGAAACCTTTCGCACCCCTGTCTTTCTCTTGAGCGATGAGACGGTAGCTCATACTCGGGAGCTGCTGGTAATCCCGGAGGAGAGCGAGTTACATATAGTGGAGCGCAAAAAGCCGACAGTGGCGCCCGAAGAGTTTCTGATGTATCCCCTTGATACACCTGACATTATCAACTATCCATTCCCCAATATAGGAGAAGGATACGGGATCTGTGTATCGCCCTATACTCATACATCCCAAGGCTATGCAACCACCACGGAACATGATCAGGACCGGATGGCTCAGAGGTTGGTAAGGAAGATAACCGAGAACCTCCACCTCCTCACCCGCGTTCAGGAGGAGATGATGGAAGATGCCGAATATGGCCTCATCGCGTATGGAGGCGACTCAAGGCCGGCGCTGGAGGCTGCAAAGAGGGCGAGAGAAGAGGGCATAAAGGCGGGGTTTTTACGGCCCATAATTGTGTGGCCGTTCCCGGATGAGCCGGTCTCGAGAATGGCCAGCAAGGTTAAGAAAATCCTCGTGGCTGAGCTTAACAGAGATGGCCAGTTGACGAGAGAAGTCGCAAGAGCGGCCAGAGGCCAGGCTGAGGTTTATCATCTTGGTTCCGGCGGTGTTGAGCCACATCTGCCGGAGACTATTCTCGAAGAATTCAAGAAGCTTATGAAATAGCGTCTGCGCACTTCCCCTGCACAGGGACTTTCGCCGTCGGGCAAGGTCTTGATGCAGCACAGAGAGGAGGCTTGAGATATGAAGGCCCAAGAAGATGCAGAAAGGCCAATCCATCCCCTGGTGAGTAAGTATCTGAGGCTTGAAAGGATGCCACATTTGGCTTGCCCGGGCTGCGGTATAGGTCAGGTGGTTCACGCCACCCTGATCGCCTGTGATGACCTGGGGTTGACACCTGAAAATACGGTTTGGGTCCAGGGGGTAGGATGCTCGAGCAGGATAACCTATACATTGTGGAAAGGGGACAGTATAGATGCCCATCACGGCAGAGTATTTGCTGTCGCTACCGGCATGAAGCTATCGAGACCCGACCTCAACTTCATTTGCTTTACAGGTGACGGCGACTGCGCCGCTATAGGGGGGAATCACTTCTTGCATGCCTGCCGGCGCAACCTGGACGTCACTGCTCTGATGTTCAACAACGCCATATATGGTATGACTGGAGGGCAGGTGGCTCCTACCTCACCTGTGGGGGCCAGGACGACGACCACCCCTTATGGAAACATAGAGGATCCTTTAGACACGGTGAATGTAGCTATTGCAGCAGGTGCTTCCTACGTCGCTCGCTGGCGCGCTACAGACTTCAAGCAACTAATAAACTCTATTAAGAAGGGAATCCAAACCAAAGGGTTTAGCTTCATAGAGATATTGGTGCAGTGTCCGACTCAGTTCGGCCGATACGTCTTGAAGACTGGCGATCCCGGGAAGATCATAAAGTGGTATAAGGAAAATACGGTAAGGCTGAAGAAGGCTGAGAAGATGTCACCTGAACAACTCAAGGGTAAGATGCTCATCGGAGAATTCGCTCACAGAAAGGATCGAACCGGCATAGTAGAAAGATATTGGCAGATGGTGAAAGAAGTACAAAGCGAGAGGGCATAGAACATGGCGAGAGTAGAGATACGCTTTGCCGGATTTGGAGGCCAGGGTCTCCTCCTGGCAGGAATAATGCTGGGCAATGCTGCTTCGATACGAGCCGGCAAGAATGCTGCCCAGACTCAGTCTTATGGGACTGAGGCTCGGGGTGGAGCCAGCCAGTGCAACGTAGTCATCGATGATGAACCGATCACATACGTGGGCGTTGCCCGTCCTGATGTCTTCGTTTGCATGAGCCAGGAGGCATACGATAAGCTCATAGGGGATCTGAAAGAAGGTGGCATGGTCTTTTACGATACAGGCCTGGTCAAGATAAAGGAGATACCGGCTGCCAAACAGATTCCCATTCCAGCCACCAAAACAGCCCTCGATGCGCTTGACAGGAAGATCGTGGCCAATATGGTTATTTTGGGTAGTGTTATCGAGGGAACCAGGGTTCTGGATGCTGATACAGTAAGAAGCTCCATCAAAGACAACGTTCCGGAAGGGACTGAGGATCTTAATCTGAAAGCGTTCGATGAAGGAAGAAGGCTCTACAGAGAGGTCGCAAACCGTCTTTGATTGGTGGGGACAAAATGAACGCTGAATTCTATAAGAGGGCAGTAAGGTGCCTTGTTCACCAACTACCCGAGGTTTCCTATGAGAATACCGATGCAGATTTCATCGTTTGATTTTGGCCGGGGTAAAGAATTGCATGGAAGGAATAGAGATATGGGCGTTAAGGTTTTGGGTAATCGTTCACCCCCACCCTAACCCTCCCCCGTCAACTAACTATTACCCATAAGTCCACTCTTCTTGGGGACGCATAGGCGCTAGTTTAAGCTGTGAGATAGTATTCGGGAGGTATTTGAATATCGAATATCGAACAAG
>SOKG01000232.1 GCA_004376205.1 Dehalococcoidia bacterium
CGACCCTGCCCGTTCTCTGCCGGTCGAACCAGAACATGTCGGTGGGCTGGGCAGAGAGATCAGTCGGTCGCCGCCAGGGGCTGATCTTGTGGGGGAGTCCGCCAACCCGATCCACCAAAGCGCTGCTCCAGCTTGCTCTCTGTGATATACTGCGGGCAAGGGCAGGGATGCCGCCTCCTGGAATTGGCATGTCTGGCGCCCTTGGTGTGGGATATCGACTCGCCCGCTCAGCGAAGCCCGTATGGCGGGAGGATATCTGAGACGCAAGGGCACTGCAGGCAGTCACCCACGCTGGGCCTTGATTTGGGTTATTCGCTTGTACGTCTTTGTCCCAGGTCATGGATCAGGGTTCCCCAAACTATGGATTCTGCATACTCAAGCCCTTGTGAGCAAGCTCGAGCGCCTCGATGGCAATAGCATTATCATCGGCCTTGAAGGAAGGGCCGGTCCACTTCACAGGGTAGGCGTCAGTGAGATTCCATCGTCTCCGTTCCTTCTCTGACTCGTCATATTGCACTATGGTTATGTTCTTCCGCTCTACTGGCTCTTTGGTTTCTTCGCCTGTTCGGTACATTATCATGTGAAACCAATCCCATAGATCGGTGCTATCAGTTAGCCCCCGTTTGAGGACGACATTGGGAAATTTCACCCTGCCGGGTAATTTGTGAGTGAATAGGTTATTGCCGCCTTCTATATACTCGAATACCTCCACCTCGGCCTCGAGCCCTGAAACCTCGGTGAATTCCGCTACTATCACTCCTTTAATTTCAACACCGACAATACCGAATTTCGAGCTAGGATAACCATCGAATCGTTTGGCTGTTCTGGTTTGCGAGTTGTCGTCATTTTTTGGCATTACCCAACTCCTATTTGTGTGTCAGTCCACGAACAACGGACAATGGCACAGCTTCCCCTAGTGCGGGCTGCTAACAGTATACTATCCACTACGGTCGTCTCTCCTTTTCCAACTCCAGGTCTCTCATCATCATGCGGTACACCATGTCGGCCCTTTCGTCCGGCCCCGTACGCGACGCACTTGATGACTCCTGCGGCATGTCTGCCTCATCGGCTCTCTGGGCCATCGCTTCTTTCCCTCGTCGTTGTACTGAATCACCAGGCTGATATCCGGCGCCGGCCCGCTGTGTTGATATTGCGTTGCCCCCGGAAGGTGACGTCTGGTACATTCTCAAAGGCGGCGCGAGCGGCAGCGGCCGGGTACTGGTTCGCCGAATCGCGTGCATGCTCTCACGAACAGGAAGTCCTGCACCTTCCTTTGAACCTGCTGTTCCTGTGTCTAGAGATGCATAAGTGTGTCCTGCGACGCTGACGCTTTCACGCCCCAGCCGCCCGGCCAACTTGCTCGCCTGTTGGCTGTCGTGTACCCGAATGTCCCTCTGATCATGGCCCATTAAAGGTCCCATCCGGGTACGGATCGTTTCGTCACCCCGCCTCGCCTCTTCCATAGCGCCACTGCCCCCCGAGGGCGATCCGGTACTTGTCCACATCATCGCGCCGAGGGCGCGAACATGGATGCCTACCTCGGAGTCTTTCTATTCTTCTCCCTGGTTCAGTCGCTTGTTGATCTCGGCAATCTTCTCCACCCACTCGCGTCGGTCGTCATGCTCTAACTCGAGTATGTCATCGAGCGGCCAGTGAAGGTAGTAGGCGATGTAAGCTACCTCCTCGAAAAGGTCTTCGAGGGGGTAGCTTTTTATCCCCCCGGGTTGCCGATATCCACCTCGAATTTGTGATCGCATTCCGGACAGCTCACTTCGCGGCTGCTGGTACCGTCCTCGTTGATTTGCTGGTAGAATTCCTGCAGGTACGCCAGGTCGGCAGAGAAAAGCCCCTCGATGATGTTAGACGTTATCTCCGTGAGAGCGCCCAACTTGGTGATCACCCTGGACAGCAGCACGATCACCAGATAGGCTTGATTGGACTTAACGCGCATGTCCTTCATGGGGAGTATTTCGTCTGCCGCTGTGGCAAGCCGCATAACCCCTTCTTTATGGAGGTTGCCCTCCCTGTCCACATATCCTCGGGGCAGAGTGAACTGAAACTCCGTCCTTAAAGTCATCGCTCACCTCCATCAGGCGGTACTAACCTGTTTACGGCTTCACTCGCTCCATTCTCTCGACGGCCAACACCACTTTCTCAATGAATACGTCATTGCTGGAGGCATCCAGATCGCCCCCCGAGAACTCGGCCGGCCAGCAGTCGTAGAGCTCGTACCGTGCTACTGGGTCCTCATTCGGGGCGTACACGACGATGCTGCAAGGTCTGCGATTCTCGTTGATTTTGCCGTCCAGAATCAACATGCGCCACTCATAGAGGTCCATGCTGTCGGTAGTCCCTCGCTCGAGCGTGACATCGCTGACCGTGACTCCTCCCGGCTGCTTCTGGACCACGGTCTTTCCCTCCTTGACTTTCACTTCCTTTATGACCTCGTTCTTGCTGCTGAGACCGGTGCACTTCCTGAAGGTCCCCACGAGCTCTTTTTCAATGAAGAGGCCGAAAGAAGCCGCCGTCAGCGAATCTTTGACTTTCCCATCTCTAAACATTCCCATGACTGTTTACCACCTTTGAAGTTATTATTCGCCTCCCGGTCCAGCCCACTGGCTGATGCGGAAGATAACGAATTCCGCCGGCTTGACCGGACAGATACCGATCTCGGTGATCACCTGTCCTGCATCGCGAATTTCGACGGTATTAAGTTCCTCATCGCACTTGACGTAGTAGGCGTCGGCAGGGGTCGCCCCAAACAGGGCTCCCTCCATCCACACTCTCCTGAGGAAAGCCCCGACGTCCCGCCTGATCTTTGCCCATAGCATCATGTCGTTGGGCTCAAAGACCACCCACTGAGTACCGTTCTCGATGGACTTCTTCACGAAGTTGAACAGGCGCCTCACGTTGATGTAGCGCCACGAGGCGTCACTGGCAAGGGTCCGGGCTCCCCAGACTCGAATGCCCCGCCCGGGGAAGGCGCGGCTGCAGTTTATCCCTACTGGGGTGAGGATGTCCTGCT
>SOKG01000073.1 GCA_004376205.1 Dehalococcoidia bacterium
GGGGTTTTGTCAATTATATAAGAGTTGACTACTTTTCTCAACCGTATATGGTAGGGGCGCCCCGGCGGGTCGCCCCCACCACCTTGTGTTGCCCGCCACCTATCGAGATGTTATAATACCAACCGCTCCGAGAGCAGGGATGAGCATATGGCTAACGCGGTTTTGGTACTGGACATGCTCAAAGGCTTCCTGGAGGAAGGCTATCCCCTCTACTGCGGTGAGCAGGCGCGCCGCATAATCCCCAGAATAGGCAAATTACTGCAGCAGGAACTGGACAAAGGGTCAAAGGTCTTCTTTGTCTGCGACCGCCATGCCCCCGACGACCTCGAATTCAAGATGTTCCCCCCTCACTGTGTCTCCGGAACCGAGGAGGCGGAGATTATTCCTGAACTCCGCGACTACCCCGGAGAGGTGATAGCGAAGAACCGCTATAGTGGCTTCTACAACACTGTGCTTGACGAGAGACTGCAGGCAATCAGGCCCGAGAAGCTTATCGTCTGCGGCGTCTGCACAGATATATGCGTCATGTACACTGTTGCCGATGCCCGGAACCGCGACTACGAAGTGGAGGTCCCTACCGACTGCGTTGCCAGCTTTAACGATGACAGTCACCGGTTCGCCCTCGACCACATGGATAAGGTATTAGGGGCCAAGCTGGTGAGATTGGAGTGAGAATGAATCAGCCCGAATTTGAAGTTCATCCCTCCGTACTGTCCGGGGAGACATCCGATATCTACTTCCTGCGCACAAGAGACGTTCTGCAAAGTGAAGGGCTTAACCCGGTGGCCACTATGGAGGTTTTCTCCAGCAGGGATGGGATGCTCTGCGGCATGAGAGAGGTGAAGGCTTTGCTCGACAAGGTCTTGCCACAGGGCAGCGAGGCCTGGGCATTGTCTGAGGGCGATCATATGCAGAGGAAAGAGGTTGCCCTGAGGATAACCGCCCCATACCAGTCCTTCGGAGTGTACGAGACCGCTATCGTGGGGATACTAGCTCAATGTAGCGGCTGGGCGACGGCTGCCGAGGAATGCGTCGGCGCAGCCCAGGGCATCCCCATCATAAGTTTCGGGGCTCGCCACGTTCATCCGATGATATCCGGGGTTATGGACTACGCAGCAGTGGTGGGCGGTTGCCAGTCATGCTCCTCGGTAGCGGGGGCCAGTCTAGCAGGAGTCACCCCTGCGGGCACCATGCCCCATGCCCTGATCATAATCATGGGCGACACCGCCAAGGCAACCCTGGCCTTCGATAAACACATGCCACCGGAGGTGCCCCGCATCTCCCTGGTCGATACCTTTAAGGATGAGGCTGAAGAAAGCGTGATTGTGGCGCAGGCTTTGGGGGGAAAGCTATCTGGAGTGAGGCTGGATACTCCACCGGAGCGCGGTCGCGTCACAGCTGACCTGGTCAAGGAGGTGAGAGCCAGGCTAGACCTGGCAGGGTTCAAGGAGGTAAAGATATTCGTCAGCGGTGGGCTTGACCCAGACCGTATCCGGTACTTTGTGGAGAATGGAGCGCCTGTCGATAGCTTTGGCGTAGGGAGTTACATAAGCGGGGCCAAGCCGATTGACTTCACGGCTGACTTACACGAGGTGGAGGGCAAACCTATAGCCAAAAGGGGAAGGATACCTGGCATTACGCCCAACCCCAGGCTTAAACGCATAATATGAGATCCCTCACAAGGCACTTCTCAACAGTGCTGGGTCGAGGTATAATGTGGGATGGCTTGTCTCTTATCGAATGATGCTGCAGGAAGGAAACGAAAAATCCCGCCCCTTGAAGTTCACTAGAATCTCGATTACCTAAGGGTAGAAAGGGGGTAAGCCCAATGGTTGCCAGAGCTTATGTACTGATCGAGACCTCGGTAGGCAAAACGAAGGATGTAGCCCTCGCTCTCCGCAAAGTGAAAGGTGTGAAGGAAGCGAATGCTGTTACCGGCCCCTATGACGTGATCGTAGTGGTTGAGGGAGGGGATCTGACAGTGGTCGGTAACCTGGTCACCAATGATATTCACCCTGTGGGAGGCATAGAGAGGACTGTGACCTGCCTGGCGGTGGATTTCACATAGAGCAGAGGGCACGCTGTTTCAGGCGACTTAAGCGGTGAAGACGCTGAACTCCAACGCTGAAAGGAAGTGATGCATGGATTTCCGATTCACCGAAGAACAGGAGAGGTTTCGCCACGAAGTAAAGGATTTTCTGGCTAAGCAACTCCCTTCCGACTGGTTGCATGGAGGAGCTCCGGAGGAGGAAACCGATGAATGGTGGGAGCTTACCCAGAATTTCCTGCGAGCAATGGCGGAGAAGGGATGGACATCGTTCACCTGGCCCAAGGAATACGGGGGCCAGGAGCGCCCGCTGTGGGAAGACGCCATTTTGGGCGAGGAGCTGGCCTTCTGGAGAGCGCCAGCAATGGATTATTGGTACCGCTGGAAGATGATAAGCGCTCTCCTGCTGAATTTTGGCGATGAAGAACAGAAGAGGAAGCACCTGCCGGGAATAGCCAGGGGCGAGGTCTATTGGTGTCAGGGCTTCAGTGAGCCCGGAGCTGGCTCGGACCTGGGAGCCGTGCAGGTGCGTGCAGTGGAGAAGGATGACTGCTATGTGGTCAACGGGCAGAAAATATGGACTACCGGCGCCCACCGTGCACACTGGTGCTTCGCGCCATTACTGACCGATCCCGATGCCCCGAAGCGCTCGCGAATGCTCTCCATGTTTCTCATCGATATGAAGACCCCGGGCATCACCGTAAATCGGCTGGAAAGTATGGAGGGAGCGGCGCACCTCTGCGAGGTCTTTTTCGACGACGTCCGCGTGCCCAAGGAGAACCTGGTAGGAGAAAGAGGTCGGGGCTGGCTGGCCGCGATGGTACTGGTGAACATCGAGAGGTCGGGGACGGGATTTGCCTCTTTGCCGCAGCGGATTCTAGAGGAATTGGTAGAGTTTGTGAAGGATACCAAGCGCAACGGCGTACCTTTGGCCCAGGACCCGCTAATACGACA
>SOKG01000250.1 GCA_004376205.1 Dehalococcoidia bacterium
AGCGACCATTGCATAGGGCACCAGCAGCACCACAAAGGCGGCACGTCCGAACCCTTGGAAGCCAAACTTGAAGCACAGAAATCGCGCAGCTATGGCTGCGATTGACAGGGCTGTCACCGCACCTATGTCCACCAGGAACAGCCACCCCAGCCCGCCTATTCGCAGGGCCCAGCCCGCGAGCATCCCGCCTTCCTCGATATAACCCTTTCCACTCAGCTCCAGAGCGGCGCAGGTAGTTGCATAGTCCAGAACAGCCAGAAGACCCACGAGGACAACGAGTCGCGACTCCCGCCAGGGCCACAGCACTCTTGAGAGCGCTCCCACGCGTCCCTCGGCACGGCGATCCCTCTCCAGTGCCAAGTTCACCCTTTCTTTCACCAGCCGCAGCACCGCGCCCACAGCGTCTCCTTCATCTAACTCCGCCTCACCACCCCACCCCCTCCCCTGAGGGGTTCGAAGTCCAGGGGAACTACGAGTATAATACATCGCTTGTCGCAGTTCTACCCTACCCTTTTCCTATTTCTGCATGTGACCGTCTACCGGTTTGAGCTGAACGAGCCAGAAGGCAGCCTCAACTCTAGTTTGTAATACATTTGTAATGTTTTCTTAATTAAATTGTAATACTTCACGTGTATAATCCTAGGGTGTAGCATGGTCGCATATAACACAGTTGTTCACTTAACACAGTACCTAGCCTAGAGAGACCAGACGCATGGATTTTCATGCAGATATTTATGAATCGGATGACGGGCGTATCCACATGGCTTTGCGAGGAGACGCTGTGGGTACGGCTGAATTCGCTGATCTTGAGGTGTTCGCCCAATTCGTTGCGCGGTGCCAGGAGTATATAGAGAATAGTCGCCACGCCAAGAGAATCATGGAGTCGCTGGACGAACACGACCGCCTGTCTGGCAATATCACATCCGACGCATCCTCTGATACTTCTGACGATCAAGGCGACCATTAGATGCCTTCCCCCTCTTGCCCGTAGCGCACCACGTTTTCAACTTGTTCATCAGAAAGCTGCAGTAAGTGCCCCTCCATCACCAACGGTCTGAGGCGTGTCTGGTTTGCCCTCACTCTTCTACGAAGTTCAGGGACAGATAACCACCTGTTTGTTGGGCCTTTTTGTAGACGAGATTGGCGACAGCTATATCCTCGATAGCCAGTCCGGTGGAGTCGAAAACAGTTACTACCTTTTCATCGATTGTGCCTTGCTTCTTGCCAACGATGATCTCGGCCAGAGTTGCGTAGACCTGTTCAATCGCAATGAGCCCCTTCTTAATGGGGATGTTGATTTCTCCGGCGGCACTCGCCTGCGCTAGGTCATCGACCACTATGATGGCTTCTTTTAATATGGAGGGCTCCAACTCTTCCTTCCCTGCTGCATCTGCGCCAATAGCATTGATATGAGTCCCGGGCGCGACCCATTCTCTCCTCACAAACGGTTCTTGTGACGGGGTAAGGGTACATACAATGTCCGAGGCCACGGTCTCTTCCAGGGAACACGATCGCAGCGGATACTCTGGGAAGGAATTGATGAGTTCCTCAACAGCGGCATCCAAGCGATCGAATACCCTGATCAAGCTGAGGTCAAAGAACTCCGCATGCGCTACCAGCTGTGTGTAAGCCTGACTCCCGGCGCCGATAATTCCCAGAGTGTGTGAGTCTTTTCGAGCCAGATATCTGGAAGCGATGGCAGTTGCTGCTCCCGTTCGATAGGCTGTTATGTCTGTAGCATCCATCACCGCCAGCGGGTATCCTGTCGCCGGGTCGTTATATATCAGGATAGCCATAACAGTAGGTAAGCCCAAGGACGGGTTCTGAGGATGTACGTTGGCCCATTTCATTCCAACCGAGCCTGGGAGAGCAGCGGGCATAGCCCGGAGATCCCCTTGATCCAAGACCAGGTATGCCTTAGCTGGCATCCTTGCCTTCCCCAGCGCCGAATGTCGGAAAGCTTGCTCTACCGCTTCTATGACATCTGCCATGTTCAGTAAGCCTCGAACATCGTTTCTACTCAGGAAAAGAGTGGCCATATCTGCTTTACTCCTTCCAAGTGCTGGCGGCATCTATTCTCCACCTTGACTTTATTGCCTATCCCCCCACTCTGTCAAGATGCAGTGGCAGTGACTGTTCTGCAATCGATTAGCAAACAAGTAGTTGGAGCCGTGGGCTGTTCCCACCAGCAAAGATGAGCCATTCAGAACGAAAGCAGGAACCTTTGCAGCTTCTTGTGGGTTGGTTATCCGGTCTGGTGTCTACTCTTGAGATTGCCTCGTCACTGCCTCTTGGCGGTGACATAAAGTTGGCCAGTTTGGTTGAGTGGGGTGCAGTTCTGTGCGCTCCGGAGAACAGCGCTCATATTAGCGCGATCTGATGGACTTGGGTGATGTTCCGTAAACTCCAGAAGTACCACCACGCGGTTACCTTTGTAATATTGACCGCACTCCCATTTGTTGCATAATGGTTGTACGGAGTGACGCACTGCGTCGCTAAGTAGGAGAAAGCTGATCATGCAATTGACTAGCTATTCGGTGATTCCCCTGGTAGTTCTTCTTGCCTACCTCCTCCCCCTTACGATAGTTCTTGGTGACAGACGAGCAGGGGCACCCCATCTGCTGTTCGTGTATCTTGTTGCGTCTGCGACGTGGGCTTTCACTAGCTTCATGGTGTACGCCAATTACTTCCCGGGGCAGCTAGCTCTGTGGGGTGGGCTCCTGCCGCTGACAGGACTGTGGGCGGTTGTCGCCTATTGCCACCTGATTTGCGCGTTTACGCGCAGACATGTAGTTACGTGGACCGTGCTGGGATATACCTTTCTTGCAGGCCTCGCGGTCCTGGCTGCCCTGGGTTACATTCCCCAGAGTCTCCAGTATGTACGCGGTACGCAGGTCGGTATCTACTATGGCCCGTGGCTCTATTTGATGATCATAGGTGGGGCGTGGTTTAGCGGGCTGTCGGTATTCTACCTGGTGCAAAGGTACCGT
>SOKG01000129.1 GCA_004376205.1 Dehalococcoidia bacterium
CGGATAGCCATGATCTTTCCCAGCTTGGACCTCTCAGATGCCTGGTTTTGCGGATGGATGGGGATGGAGGGACGCTTGAAGGAGCTCGGCATCCTGTATGAGCTCACTACCATGGGAGGAGGGCACGCCGATCACGCTCTGCAGGTTTCTCACATCGACTTCGCCATAGCACACAGATACGATTATGTGATCATAGCTCCGACCGAGCTATTCGTCCAGAAGGCAGCTATCCAGAGGATGATCGAGGCGGGAATCAAGGTGATTGTCTGGAACAATAATACCCCGTTCGTGGAATGGGGGCGTGAGAGGTATCCGGACGGCCTGCAGCCACTTGCATGGGTCGGGTTCGACCACGGTTATGGCGGTAACATGATGGGCGAGTACGCCCTGACTCGTCTAGAACCGGGCTCCCAAATAGCGATTATGTACGGGGTTCCCGGCATTGGGAGCGAACTTAGGGGCGGCACTGCCGCGAGCATTATGGAGGCAGCGGGTCATGAGATAGTTTACGAGCACTACGCCGACTGGGACAAGACCAAGGCATATGAGGCCACAAAATACATACTCACTGCCTACCCAGAGGTTGCTCACATCCACTCTTGCAGCACGGCGATGACTCTTGGGATCGCCGCGGCGCTCAAAGAGCTGGGACTGACTGGTCAAATCCTGGTGAACGGATGGGGTGGTGGCCGCGACGAGCAAGCGCTCATGTGGGAAGGCGAAATGAACTTTGCCGTTATGAGAATGCAGGATGACTGGGGAGTCGTCCTGGCGGAGGTCATCAAGTATGACATCGAGGGCCGGCGCGACGAGATCCCTCTCAGCATCTCAGGCGGAATGGTAATAATCGATGACACATGGACCAAGGCAGAGGTCGGCAAGCTGACGGAGTACGCGTACCGCTACAGCGGAGTAGTCGAATACTAGGACGGTTGGTGCGGGCGTGTGGTTGCACTTAAGTGCACCCCCACGCCCGCCGAGTTATCTGAAAAGGGGGTTATCGGATGGACGGAGCACGCCCGCTAATTGAGATGAAGGACATCGTCAGGAACTTCGGGGGGCTCAGGGCGGTGGATCATGTCGACCTGGAAGTGTGGTCGGGTGAGTGTCTGGCTCTCGTGGGAGAGAACGGAGCAGGAAAATCCACACTTATCAAGGTGTTGACCGGAATATACAGGGCTGACGAGGGACCTATTCTGATGGATGGCAACGAGGTCACCATACAAAGCCGGCAGGAGGCTAAGGCACTGGGGATCGAGGCGGTGTACCAGGAGCTTGCCCTCGTCGATACGCTCGATGCATCTGCCAACGTCTTTCTGGGTAACGAGCTCACCATCCCGATCCTGGGCAGATTCTTCCACATACTCGACAACCGGAAAATGTACCGGGAGGCTCAGAATGTCCTGAAGGAACGCCTCGGAATCAACCTGGAGGGAAGAAAAGACCCGGTTTTTAACCTCTCGGGGGGCGAGAGGCAGTCGATAGCTATCGCCAGAGCTATCTACCAGGAGGCCAAGGTGCTGATAATGGATGAGCCTACATCCTCCCTTGGGGTAGAGGAGGCAGCGAAGACTTTCAGCCTTGTCCACAAGATGAAGGCAGCGGGAGTTGCCGTGATATGGATCAGCCACAACCTGGACCATGTCTTCACCGTCGCCGACAGGATACTTGTGCTTCGGGGCGGTAAGCGCGTCGGTGTGCGAAAGCGCAACGAGACCACAAAGACCGAGATCGTTGGATTGATTGTCGGCGAGGTTGTGGAGGTTGCCTAAAGCAACGCGCAACCGCTCGGGACAGAAGGAGAAGACAAACGTTTCATCTCTTTAGATCAGTATTTCGGGATGCGGCCGTCACAGAGACCAGGACGGTAAGAAGGAGGAGGCGCACTCGTCTGCTCCGATACATTGACATACTCGGTCCCTGGGCGGGAATTATCTTGTTTACCATGGTGATGGCTTTTCAGAACCCGGCTTTCCTTTCGCTGCCAAATATTCGCAATATCCTTGTGGATGCCTCAGGCTATATCCTACTTGCTGTCGGCATGACATTCGTCATAACTGGCGCTGGAATCGACCTCTCGGTTGGGTCAACGCTGGCTTTGTCCGGTGTCATCATGGGAATGCTGGTAAAGCACACCCCCATAGACCCGATACTGGCCATGGTCGTTTGTCTTGCCGTAGGTGCTTTCCTTGGTCTGGTGAACGGGTTGATAATTACCAAGCTCAAGATGCCGGACTTCATCGGCACCCTGGCCACGATGATAGCGTATAGAGGCATCACTCTGGTTATCGTGGGCGGCATTGTTCTGTATGGCTTTCCCAAGTCCATGGTCTACCTCGGGCAGGCCAGGTTATGGGGTATCGTGCCTGTCTGCGTCATTATGGCTATCCTGGTGGTGGTCGTGGCAGACTTCCTGTACAAGCGTACCAGGTTTGGCAGGTACACCGTGGCAATCGGCGGGAATCGCAGGGCTGCCATCCACGCCGGGATACCCGTTACCAGGTACAAGATATACACCTACATCTTCTCAGGGTTCCTGGCTGCGCTTGCGGCGATCATGCTTATAGGAAGGCTCGACTCCTATCACGGCACCTTCGGTACGGGAATGGAGATACACACGATAGCAGCGGTCATCATCGGCGGCACCGCCCTGTACGGTGGGATCGGGCGGCTGTGGGGCTCCCTGGCAGGTGCGATATTGATCGCCATGGTCATCAATGGGATGGTGCTCCTCAGACTTCAGTACTTCTGGCAGCAAGTCGCGGTGGGCGGAGTGATAATCTTGGCGGTTATGCTCTACACCATCACCGGCCTCAGGGAGTCGCGTGGAGTAGGAGGTATGGGGTGAGCCGCAAGTGCGTCATCTAAGAGGTTAAGAAATAAAGCAGCTATTGTTACAGGAGAAGGTTCCGGGATTAGAAGGAACTAAAAATCAAATCAAAGGAGGTGATGCAGGTAGGTAAGAGGATACTTATGTTCATCAAA